>JAIZVZ010000047.1 GCA_021768485.1 Oxalobacteraceae bacterium
GCCAGGCATATGCCTGGCTTTTTTCATTAATGCGGGAATTTAATTAATGCGGGAATTTACTGTCCGTTCGCGGCGGGCGCGGCATCTTTTTGCTGGGGGTCGGCAATCCGGCGCGCGCCATCGAAGCGTTGTTTCCAGTATGCCATATCCATGCTCTCGATCCGCACCTGGCCGCCCGCCGAGGGCGAGTGGATGAACTTATTATCGCCAAGATAGATGCCGACATGCGAAAAGCCGCGCCGCAAGGTATTGTAAAACACGAGATCGCCCGGCTGTAAATCCTGGGTTTTGACTTTTTGTCCAACCTTGCTGATATCGGCCGCGGTGCGCGGCAAGACCGCGCCCCATGATTGCATGAAGACATAGCGTACCAGGCCGCTGCAATCGAGGCCGTTCTCGGGCGTCGTGCCGCCGCGCTGATAGCGGATGCCGATCATGCCGATCGCCGCCAGCGCCAGATCGGAGGCGCGATGCGTCAATTCCTGAAGTTTTGAAACGGCGAGGGTGTCGGTGGCGCGGTGGGTCAATTGCTGCAGGCGGGCGAGGGCGCTGGTGGGCGCTTCGGCCGTATCGGCTTCCGCGCTCCAGGCGGGCGCAGAACTGCTCGCCACGGTCGCGGCGAACAGGGTAATCCAAAGAAAGTGGCTGGTGGCGCGGTTTTTTATTGTCATTCCAGCATGTTTTTGGCTATAACAGAATTAGGAATGTAAGGGATATGGCTGGAAGTGTCAAACATTTGACAAAAATAGTGCGGGGCAACAATGTCTTTGCAATGTGAAATATCGGGCAAATTGTCCGGCGAGATACCTGCCGTGGCGGCCTCGGCGTGGCGTGGCGGGGCAGGCGTTGCGCCATGCCGCAGGCCTTGCCTGCCTGCCTCTCGCGTGGCGTACAATCGTATTTTTATCTGAACGGGAAGTAATAATGCGAAGTAAAAAGATGCTGGTCCTCGATGACGTGAAACTGATTATGGCTGGGGCGGAGGCAAAAGCGCAGCAAAATAACTGGAATGTGACGGTTGCCGTGGTGGATGAGGGCGGTCTCTTGCTCGGTTTGCAGCGGCACGACGGCGCGGCGCCGATTTCTGTTGCGATTGCACAGGCCAAGGCCAAAACGGCTGCGCTGGGCCGGCGCGAGTCGAGAATTTATGAAGAAATGATTAACGGCGGGCGTACCTCGTTCTTGTCGGTCCCTGGTCTCGATGCCATGGTCGAGGGCGGGGTGCCGATCGTGGTCGACGGCGAATACATCGGTGCGGTCGGGGTCTCGGGCGTTAAATCGGCGCAGGATGCCGAAATTGCGATGGCCGGCATCGCCGCGCTCGGCTTGCCCGGATAAGGGGGGCGGCGCCCGTGCGGCGGGGCGTCCAGGTGTTCGCCTCGGCCGCCCGTTTCGGTGACGATGCTGGAAGTTGCCGGTTGCTTGGCGGTAAATGGTTGCTGTAAGTGGCTGTTGTAAATGGCTGTTGTAAATGGCTGTTGTAAATGGCTGTTGTAAATGGCTGTTGTAAGTGAGCGCTGTCATTGGCTGCTGCGGCTTGTTGCCGTATGGCGTGGCGTGGCTTCGTCCTGTCTGGTCTTCAGGAAAATCCGCAGGCGCGCAGCGGCGGCATTTACGGGGCCCGGAAAAACTGCGGCGGTCCGCCGGCATCGGGTTTCAGCGACAGGCGCTCGCTGCTCGGCGCGCTGGCCATGGCGCCGGTTTGTTTGAGCCAGCGTAACAGTTTGTCCATTTCCCAGATATTGATGGCGCCTTCGGCCACATTGCCTATCTGGTCGAAATTGCCGGGCGAGCTAGACATGCGATTAACCGTCGGCATGACATTGACCATGCGCTCGTATGCCTTGGCGACCTTGTTTTCCCATCGCATTAATTTATTGTCATTGAATCGGTTATTTTCGTAATAAATTGTCAATGTGCCGTCGAGATTGCCGAAGCCGACGATGCCTGAACCATTTTTCACGGCTTGCAGCACAAGCTCGCTCGTGTTTTCCGATGGTACGAAGACGGCTGCCTTGCCCCCTACGTCGGGGCGATCGAGAGGGGTGTGTTTGTCAAATGTTGCCATGACGATCTCCTTTTCGGCTTGAGCTAAAAATCGGTTTGTGTCGGCTGGTCTATGCCTTGATGCTCCGCTTGATGCATTGATTTATGCCTTGATTTATGGCTTGAGCGAGGCCTTGATTCGGGTCTTGGTTCCGGCCCTGATTCAATCTCTGATTCAAGCCCTGATTCAAGCCCTGACTGGCAATGCCTTGTTCAGCAACTCCAAAAATATCGGCTAAATATTTATCGCAAGAATTGCCATCCGACTTGGACAACAAACCGGGGCATAAAGTGTACGCTTCGCGGCGCGACATTGCTTGGCGCGGGCCGTGATTGCCGACAGACAGCGCATGCGGTATAATCACTCGGTTTAGCCAATCTAACGCCCACCGTAGCGCACACATCTTCGATCATCCTGATAACACCCTCGCAAGGCTCGCTTACTGATTGGCGGGCATGCATTCGGTCGGTCTGGCGTCGCGCTGCGGTAACCCTACAGGAGTTACCCTTGCCGCCATTCTTTCTTGGCCACGCCGGTCCCGCCGCACCAGCGATTCTTGCCCTCGCCGATGGCACCATTTTTTCCGGATTCTCCATTGGTGCCGCTGGCCATACCATCGGCGAAGTCGTTTTCAATACCTCGATGACCGGTTACCAGGAAATCCTGACCGATCCCAGCTATTGCCGCCAGATCGTCACGCTGACCTATCCGCACATCGGCAACACCGGGGTCAACCCGGAAGATGTCGAGTCGTCGAAAATCCATGCCGCCGGCCTGATCATCAAGGATTTGCCGATGCTGGTATCGAATTTTCGTTCGACACAAGACCTGTCTGCTTACCTCAAATCCGAAAACATCGTCGGCCTGGCCGGCATCGATACCCGCAAGCTGACGCGCCTGCTGCGCGAAAAAGGTGCGCAAAACGGTGCCATCGTGGTCGGCGAAAACGGCCAGGCGCCCGACCCGGTGCTGGCGCTGGCGCTGGCCCGTTCGTTCCCCGGCCTGGTCGGCATGGATCTGGCCCAGGTCGTTTCCACCAAAACCGCATACAGCTGGACCGAATCCGAATGGCTGCTCGGCCAGGGCTATGGCACGCAGAGCGCGCCGCAATTTCATGTCGTGGCCTTCGATTACGGCATCAAGCGCAATATTTTGCGCATGCTGGCCGAGCGCGGCTGCAAGGTGACCGTGTTGCCGGCCAAGGCCAGCAGTGCCGAGGCCCTGGCTTTGAAGCCGGACGGCATTTTCCTGTCGAACGGCCCCGGCGATCCGCAACCTTGCGATTACGCCATTGCCGCCACGCGCGAACTGATCGAGGCCGGCATCCCGACCTTCGGCATTTGCCTCGGCCATCAAATCATGGCGCTGGCCTCCGGCGCGACGACCCTGAAAATGAAGTTCGGCCACCACGGCGCCAACCATCCGGTGCAAGACCTCGACAGCAAGCAAGTCGTGATCACCTCGCAAAACCACGGTTTTGCCGTCGATGCGACGACCTTGCCGGCCAATTGCCGCATCACGCACGCCTCGCTGTTCGACGGCTCGCTGCAAGGCTTCGAGCGCACCGACAAGCCGGCATTCTGCTTCCAGGGCCACCCTGAAGCCTCGCCCGGCCCGGCCGACATCGGCTATCTTTTCGACAAATTCATCACCCTCATGCGGACATGCGCAACGGAGAACCTGACAAATGCCTAAGCGCCTAGACCTCAAAAGCATCCTGATCATCGGCGCCGGCCCGATCATTATCGGCCAGGCCTGCGAATTCGATTACTCCGGCGCGCAAGCCTGCAAGGCATTGCGCGAAGAGGGTTACAAAGTCATCTTGGTTAACAGCAACCCCGCCACCATCATGACCGATCCGGAAATGGCCGATGTGACCTATATCGAACCAATCACCTGGCAAGTGGTCGAGCGCATCATCGCCAAGGAACGTCCCGACGCCATCTTGCCGACCATGGGCGGCCAGACCGCGCTCAATTGCGCGCTCGATTTGCACCGCCAGGGCGTGCTGGAAAAATACAAGGTCGAATTGATCGGCGCCTCGCCGGAAGCGATCGACAAGGCCGAAGACCGTTCCAAGTTCAAGGAAGCGATGACCAAGATCGGTCTCGGCTCGGCGCGCTCGGGCGTGGCCCACAGCATGGACGAAGCCTGGGCCGTGCAAAAGGAACTCGGTTTTCCGACCGTGATCCGGCCGTCGTTTACGATGGGCGGCACCGGCGGCGGGATTGCCTACAATGAAGAGGAATTCGACGCCATCTGCCGCCGCGGCCTCGAAGCGTCGCCGACCAAGGAATTGCTGATCGAGGAATCCTTGCTGGGCTGGAAAGAATTCGAGATGGAAGTGGTGCGCGACAAGGCCGACAACTGCATCATCGTCTGCTCGATCGAAAACCTCGATCCGATGGGCGTGCATACGGGCGACTCGATCACGGTGGCGCCGGCGCAAACGCTGACCGACAAGGAATACCAGATCATGCGCAATGCCTCGCTGGCCGTGCTGCGCGAGATCGGCGTCGATACCGGCGGCTCGAACGTGCAGTACGCCATCAATCCGGCCGACGGCCGCATGATCGTGATCGAAATGAATCCGCGCGTCTCGCGCTCGTCGGCGCTGGCCTCGAAAGCGACCGGTTTCCCGATCGCCAAGGTGGCCGCCAAGCTGGCGGTCGGCTTTACGCTCGACGAATTGCGCAATGAAATCACGGGCGGCGCCATGCCGGCCTCCTTCGAACCATCGATCGATTACGTGGTCACCAAGATCCCGCGTTTCGCGTTCGAGAAATTCCCGCAGGCCGACAGCCACCTGACCACGCAAATGAAGTCGGTCGGCGAAGTGATGGCCATGGGCCGCACGTTCCAGGAATCGTTCCAGAAAGCCTTGCGCGGCCTCGAAGTGGGCGTCGACGGCATGAATGAAAAGACGCTCGACCGCGAAACCATCGAAGAAGAACTCGGCGAGCCTGGGCCGGAGCGCATCTGGTACGTCGGTGATGCTTTCGCCCAGGGCTTTACGCTCGACGAAGTGCATCAGCTGACCAGCATCGATCCGTGGTTCCTGGTGCAGATCAAGGAAATCGTCGATATCGAACTGTGGCTTGAAAAGCAGACCCTGGCCGCGCTCGACAAGGACATCTTGTACAAGCTCAAGAAAAAAGGCTTTGCCGACCGTCGCCTGGCCAAGCTGCTCAAATGCAGCGACGCCGAGGTGCGCGCCAAGCGCCACGAACTCAATATCCGTCCGGTCTACAAACGCGTCGATACCTGCGCCGCCGAATTTTCGACCAATACCGCTTACATGTATTCGACTTACGATGAAGAGTGCGAAGCGAAGCCGACCAATAACAAGAAAATCATGGTTCTGGGCGGCGGTCCGAACCGCATCGGCCAGGGTATCGAATTCGATTATTGCTGCGTGCACGCGGCACTGGCGATGCGCGAAGACGGCTACGAGACCATCATGGTCAACTGTAATCCGGAAACTGTCTCTACCGATTACGACACCTCCGACCGCCTGTATTTTGAATCGCTGACGCTCGAAGACGTGCTCGAAATCGTCGCCGTCGAAAAACCGGTCGGCGTCATCGTCCAGTACGGCGGGCAGACGCCATTGAAGCTGGCGCTGGACCTCGAAGCGGCCGGCGTGCCCATCATCGGCACCTCGCCCGACATGATCGACGCTGCCGAAGACCGCGAGCGTTTCCAAAAGCTGCTGCATGAATTGAAGCTGCGCCAGCCGCCCAACCGCACCGCCCGCACCGAAGTCGATGCGCTGGCGCTGGCTCAGGAAATCGGCTATCCGCTGGTCGTGCGTCCATCGTACGTGCTCGGCGGCCGCGCCATGGAAATCGTGCACGAGCAGCGCGACCTCGAACGCTATATGCGTGAAGCGGTCAAGGTCTCGCACGACTCTCCGGTCTTGCTCGACCGCTTCCTCAACGATGCGATCGAAGTCGACGTCGATTGCATCTGCGACGGCGAACAGACTTTCATCGGCGGCGTGATGGAGCATATCGAACAGGCTGGCGTCCACTCGGGCGATTCGGCCTGCTCGCTGCCGCCGTATTCGCTGGCGCCGGCCACGATTGCCGAAATCAAGCGCCAGACCAGCCTGATGGCCAAGGGCTTGAACGTGGTTGGCCTGATGAATGTCCAATTTGCGGTGCAGCAACAGGAAATCGACGGCAGCCTGCAAGACGTGGTTTTTGTGCTCGAGGTCAATCCGCGTGCCTCGCGCACCGTGCCTTTCGTTTCGAAAGCGACTGGCTTGCAATTGGCCAAGATTGCCGCGCGCTGCATGGTCGGGCAATCGCTGGCGGCGCAAGGCATTCGCGAAGAAGTGCAGCTGCCTTATTTCTGCGTCAAGGAAGCGGTGTTCCCGTTTATTAAATTCCCGGGCGTCGATACGATTCTGGGGCCGGAAATGAAGTCGACCGGCGAAGTGATGGGGGTCGGCATGACGTTCGGCGAAGCTTTCGTCAAGTCGCAGCTCGGTGCCGGCATCAAATTGCCGACGGCCGGCAAGGCCTTCATCAGCGTCAAGGGCAGCGACAAGCCGCGCGCGATTCAGATTGCCCGCGATCTGATCGAGCTGGGCTTCACGATTTCGGCCACCAAGGGCACGGCGGCGGCCATCAATGCGGCCGGTTATCCGGCGCAGGCCGTCAACAAGGTGGTTGAAGGCCGGCCGCATGTGGTCGACATGATCAAGAACCATGAAATCGCGCTGGTCATCAATACCGTTGAAGAAAAACGCAATGCCATCACCGATTCGCGCACGATACGCACTTCGGCACTGGCGGCGCGGGTGACGACCTTTACCACGATTGCCGGTGCGGCAGCGGCGGTCGAGGGTATGCGCCACCTCGACGAACTGAAGGTCTACGATTTACAAGGCTTGCATAAAACCTTACACTGAGTCGTCGTCTGGTCAAAAAGGCCAGGCCAAAGCGGACCGATATGGAATCGGCTCCGCCTCGCGGCTGACCGCGCCCGGTGCCTTGCGCGCATTGTAATCGCACTGCGGCCGACGCGCATTGAGTCACACAGTTTGTCATACAATTAGCCACACCAATAGTCACAGAGATAGCCACAGAGTTGGTGCCCGCACTGCCAGGACGGTGCGGGCGGCAGCTCTGTGGTTTTCATTTACAGTAAATTTTTTGCATATAACCAATATGAACGCACTCCCGATCACCAAATACGGCGCCCAATTGCTCAAGGACGAGCTGCAAAATCTGAAGACCAAGGAGCGTCGCGCAGTCATCGACGCCATCGCCGAAGCGCGCTCGCACGGCGATCTGTCGGAAAACGCCGAATATGATGCCGCCAAAGAACGGCAGAGCTTTGTCGAGGGCCGCATCGCCGAGCTGGAAGGCATTCTCGGCTCGGCCCAGATCATCGACCCGGCCACGCTCGATGCCGATGGCCGCATCGTGTTCGGCGCCACCGTCTATCTGGAAGACCTCGAATCGAGCCAGACGGTGACCTACCAGATCGTCGGCGTCGATGAGGCCGACCTGAAAAAGAACAAGGTCTCGATCACCTCGCCGATTGCCCGCGGCATGATAGGCAAATACGCCGGCGATGTGGTGGAAGTGCAGGCGCCGTCGGGCATCCGCGAATACGAAGTATTGTCAGTCGAATATATTTGATGCTGGCCTCGCGCATCCGCCTGCTGCTGGCCGCCTTGTGGGGCGGCAGCCTGTGGACTGTCGGCGGCCTGGTGGCGCCGACGCTGTTCTGGACCTTGCCTGACCGTATGCTGGCCGGTACCATCGCCGGCCGCCTGTTCGCCGTCCAGGCCTGGCTGTCGCTGGTCTGCGCCGTGGTTTTGGGGGTGATGGTCTGGCAGTCGGGCGAGCTGAGCCTGGCTGCCGACCGCCCGCATCGTCAGCTTCGCCGCCACCTGCTGACGCTGATTGCGGCCATGCTGGCCTGTACCCTGTTGATGCATTTCGGTCTGCAACCGCTGATCGCGGCGCTGCGCACGCAGGCGATGCTCACGCATACGCCGCTGGGAATGGCGTTCGGCATTTTGCACGGCGGCGCCAGCCTGATTTATCTGGTGCAAAGCGTGCTGGCCGTATGGCTGTTGCTGAAACTGAAGTGAGAACCGGTGCGGACCGGCCGCAGCGGCGCGGTCCGACGTGTTTTTGATGGGTTGTTGACTGCTCGATGAATTGCTAAGGCTTAGCTTTTGCCAAGGCCGCTTTTCTTGGGGCTCGCTTGACGCGTTTTGGCGCGTTTGATCGAACCGCCTTCGGTTACCCGTTCATTACCCTTGATCATGACCTTGGTGACCGATGGCCGCTTGGTGCCGCTGGGGCTGGGCTTGACGATGGTGACTTCGCGCATGCCTTTGCCGGCCTTGCCGCTACGTTCTTTCAAGACTTCTTTTTTCGGGCGGTACAGAACCAGCAGTTTGCCGATATGTTGTACCGGCGCGGCACCGAGTTTTTCGCACAAGGTCTCGTAAATGGCAACCCGCGCCTCGCGGTCGTCGCCGAAGACGCGGACCTTGATCAAGCCGTGGGCATTGAGACTGTTGTCGATTTCTTTTTCTACGGAGGCGGTCAGGCCGGCTTCGCCGACCATGACGACTGGATTGAGCGCATGGGCTTCGGCGCGCAAAGCGCTGCGTTCCGCAGGAGTAAGTTTCATATTAACCTTAAGTTGTAATGAGCAAAATCATATTTTGCTCGTATTTTTAGTAAAGACTGTATTCTACGCGAATGGCAAAGAACAAATTAAACAAAAATTGGTTGCACGACCACATAAATGATCCCTACGTCAAGCAAGCGCAAAAAGACGGTTACCGGGCCCGTGCCGCATACAAGCTCAAGGAAATCGACGAAGACGAAAAGTTGATCGTGCCGGGGCAGGTGATTGTCGATCTCGGCAGCACGCCGGGCAGCTGGTCGCAATACGTGCGGCGCAAGCTCGCCGGCGGCGTCGACGGCGGCATCCAGGGCACTATGATCGGACTCGACATGCTGCCGATGGAGCCGATTGCCGACGTCCATTTCATTCTCGGCGACTTTCGCGAGTCGAAATCGGTGCGCCAGCTTGACGCCATTCTCGATGGCCGCAAGGCCGACCTGGTATTGTCGGACATGGCGCCGAATTTGTCGGGCATTGCCAGCGCCGATGCCGCACGCATGGAGCACATTATCGATTTGGCAATTGAGTTCGCACAATTGCACATGAAGCCCAGCGGCGCTTTGCTGGTCAAGTGCTTTAAAGGCAGCGGTTACAGCCAGATCGTGGAAAAATTCCGGGATGAATTTAAAATTGTGGTGCAAAAGAAACCAAAAGCGAGCCGCGACAAATCTTCGGAAGCCTTTTTGCTTGGTAAAATATTAAAAAATCCTGTTTTATAAGCGGTTTTTAATGTCATTTATTGTTTAAATTGCAGTTTACCAGCGCTCTTTTTTACACTTGCCCTTGTTTTTGTGTTGACTGGCCACACATCCAATGTAGATGCCTAGCAAGCGCAAGGTATTGCGAGTAAAATCGATTTTCCAGAAATAGGTAGAAGGCGCCGCAGCGTCGGAGGAGTTCTCGTGAATAATATATTTTCCAAAGTCGCCATCTGGGTGGTTGTCGGACTCGGTTTGTTCATGCTTTTCAAGCAGTTCGATAATCGCGGCCTGGCCGGCGGCGCCACGCCGATTCCTTATTCTGATTTCTTGGACGAAGTCAAATCGAAACAATTTAAAGACGTGGTCATCGAAGACCGCAGCATTATTGCGACTACGCAAGATGGGCGCAAGGTCAAGACTACCGTTACCTATCTCGACAAGGGAATGATCGGCGACCTCGTCAATTCGGGCACCAAGTTCGACGTCAAGCAGCCTGAAGAACCGTCTTTCCTGTTTCAGACCCTGATGTCGTGGCTGCCGATGCTGCTGCTGATCGGCGTCTGGATTTTCTTCATGCGCCAGATGCAGGGCGGCGGCAAGGGCGGCGCGTTTTCCTTCGGTAAGTCGAAGGCGCGCATGATGGATGAAACCAATAATACGATTACCTTTGCCGATGTTGCCGGCTGCGACGAAGCCAAGGAAGAGGTCAATGAAATCGTCGACTTCCTGAAAGATCCGAGCAAGTTCCAGAAGCTCGGCGGTCGCATTCCGCGCGGCGTCCTGATGGTCGGCCCTCCGGGCACCGGCAAGACCTTGCTGGCGCGCGCCATTGCCGGCGAGGCAAAAGTGCCGTTTTTCTCGATCTCCGGTTCCGATTTCGTCGAAATGTTCGTCGGCGTCGGCGCCTCGCGCGTGCGCGACATGTTCGAGAATGCCAAAAAACATTCGCCGTGCATCATCTTCATCGATGAAATCGACGCTGTCGGCCGCCATCGCGGCGCCGGTACCGGCGGCGGCAACGACGAACGCGAACAAACCTTGAATCAGCTGCTCGTTGAAATGGATGGCTTCGAAGCGAGCTCCGGCGTCATCGTGGTGGCGGCGACCAACCGCGCCGACGTGCTCGACAAGGCTTTGCTGCGCCCCGGGCGTTTCGACCGTCAGGTCGTGGTCGGCCTGCCCGACATTCGCGGCCGCGAGCAAATTTTGATGGTTCACATGCGCAAGGTGCCGGTGGCGCCGGACGTCAAGGCCGACATCCTGGCCCGTGGCACGCCGGGCTTTTCGGGCGCCGACCTGGCCAATCTGGTCAATGAGGCGGCGCTGTTTGCGGCGCGCCGCAGCAAGCGCCTGGTCGAAATGCAGGATTTCGAAGACGCCAAGGACAAGATCGTGATGGGCCCGGAACGCAAGTCGGCCGTCATGCGCGAAGAAGAGCGCCGCAACACGGCTTACCATGAGTCCGGTCATGCGGTCGTTGCCAAATTGCTGCCGAAAGCCGATCCCGTGCACAAGGTCACGATCATGCCGCGCGGTTTCGCGCTGGGCCTGACCTGGCAATTGCCCGAGCATGACCGCGTCAACATGTACAAGGACAAGATGCTGGAAGAAATCGCCATCCTGTTCGGCGGCCGTATTTCCGAAGAAATCTTCATGCACCAGATGTCGACCGGCGCTTCCAACGATTTCGAGCGCGCCACCAAGCTGGCGCGGGCGATGGTGACGCGTTACGGCATGTCCGATGCGCTTGGCACCATGGTCTACGAAGACAGCCAGCAAGACGGCTTTTTCGGCGGCACGGCCAAGACGATTTCCGAAGCGACCCAGCAAAAAGTCGATGCCGAAATCCGCAGCATTCTTGATGCTCAATACAAGCTGTCGCGCGAATTGCTCGAATCGCATCGCGACAAGGTCGAATTGATGGCCAAGACCTTGCTCGAATGGGAAACCATCGATGCCGACCAGATCGACGACATCATGGAAGGGCGCGAACCGCGCATCCCGAAAGCCGGGGTGCCGGCCAAGCGCTCGTCCAACGATACGCCGTCGGGCGGCGTGCCGGCAGCGGCGCCAGCGTCGGCGTCGGCCAATTAAATCATTCTGGCTGTTCAGTAGCCGAAACAGGGTGAGGAGCGATCCTTGCCCTTTTTTTTATTTGTATTTTCATCGGAGTCTCGTTTATCGCCATGCAGTCTTTTTTTCAATGCGGTCGCTATCGTTTCAAGCTTGACGGGCCCGAGGCCAAAGTGCTGGTCATGGGTATTTTGAATGTGACGCCCGATTCGTTTTCCGATGGCGGCCAGTATCAAAGCCTGGAAGCGGCCGTCTCGCGCGCCGAGCAAATGATTGCCGACGGCGTCGACATCATCGATATCGGCGGCGAGTCGAGCCGCCCCGGGGCCGAGAGCCTGACGGTGCAGGAAGAATTGCGGCGCGTCTTGCCGGCCGTATTTGCGCTGCGCGATTGCGGCGTGCCGCTGTCGATCGATACCGTCAAGCCGGAAGTCATGTATGAGTCGCTGGCGGCCGGCGCCGACATGATTAACGACATTCATGCCTTGCGCACGCCGGGCGCCTTGAGTGCAGTCAAGGGTAGCGATTGCGGCTTATGTATCATGCATATGCAAAATAATCCGCAAACCATGCAGCAGCGCCCCCAGTACGACGACGCGGTGCAGGAAGTGACGCAATTCTTGCGTGACAGCGTAGAACAGCTGACTGCGGCCGGTATTGCGCGCGCGCGGCTGTGCATCGATCCCGGATTTGGCTTTGGCAAGACCTTGGAACATAATCTCGCATTGCTGCGCCATTGCGGGCAGATGCAGCGCGAACTCGGTCTGCCCTTGTTGGCCGGCATGTCGCGCAAAAGCATGATAGGGCAGTTGACCGGCAAAGCCGTCGATCAGCGCCTCGGCGGTAGTGTGGCGGCGGCGCTGGCGGCGGTCGCGCAGGGCGCCACAATCGTCCGCGTGCATGATGTCGCGGCAACGGTCGATGCCATCACGGTGTGGCAGGCGGTCGGCGCCATGTGAGTGCGCAAAAAAATCGATAGCCGCTGTTGTTCCAGTTTGCTGCGGCGTGTCGCAGTTTGTCGGGCCTGGGCAGAGCGCTATTTCGTTGGAATTTGGTAGTTATCATATTTTGTATTAGGGGAGCAGCATGGCAAGACAATATTTCGGTACCGATGGCGTCCGCGGTGAAGTGGGCATCGCACCGATCACACCCGATTTCGTGATGCGCCTCGGCTATGCCGCCGGCAAGGTCTTGACCAAGGCCTTCGAGAGCGGCGGCCGCAGCGGCGGCCGGCCGACTGTATTGATCGGCAAGGACACGCGTATTTCCGGTTATATGCTGGAGGCGGCGCTCGAAGCCGGCCTGGCGGCGGCCGGCGTCGATGTCATGCTGGCAGGACCGATGCCGACGCCGGCCATCGCCTATCTGACGCGTGCGCTGCGGCTGGCGGCCGGGATCGTCATTTCGGCCTCGCACAATCCGTATCAGGATAATGGCATCAAATTTTTCTCGGCGTCCGGCAACAAGCTCGACGACACGATCGAGCTCGAAATCGAGGCGGCCCTGGCCGATTCGATGCAGTGCGTGGCATCCGACCGGCTTGGTCGCGCCCGGCGGCTCGACGATGCGCCGGGGCGCTATATCGAGTTTTGCAAAAGCACGTTCCCGACCGAACTCGATTTGCGCGGCTTGAAAATCGTCGTCGATTGCGCGCACGGCGCCGCCTATCATATCGCGCCGTATGTCTTTCATGAACTCGGCGCCGAAGTCATATCAATCGGTAATAAGCCCGATGGCTTCAACATCAACGACGGCTTCGGGGCGACGGCGCCGGCCGCCTTGTCGCAAGCGGTGCGCGAGCACCAGGCCGATCTCGGCATCGCACTCGATGGCGATGCCGACCGCCTGATCATGGTCGATTCGACCGGCCGCATCTATAACGGCGACGAGTTGCTGTTCGTGATGATCCAGGACCGGCTGGCAACGGGCCCGGTAGCCGGTGCGGTCGGCACCCTGATGACGAATATGGCGCTGGAAGTAGCCTTCAAAAAAATGGGGATCGGCTTTGCGCGGGCCAAGGTCGGCGACCGCTATGTGCTGGAAGTGATGCAGGAGCGCGGCTGGCTGTACGGCGGCGAAGCGTCGGGTCACTTGCTGTGCCTGGACAAGCATACGACAGGCGATGGCATTGTATCGGCGCTGCAAGTCTTGTCGGCCCTGCAGCGCAGCGGCAAGACCTTGCAGCAATGCACGGCCGCGCTGCAGCTGTTCCCGCAAACGCTGATTAACGTTAAGGTGCAGGCTGGTTCCGATTGGCAAAAGAACAGTGCGATGATGTCCGAAAAGGAAAGTGTCGAGCGCGAACTCGGCGAGTCGGGCCGGGTGCTGATCCGCGCCTCGGGCACCGAGCCGCTGGTGCGCGTGATGGTCGAAGCGAAAAATGCCAGCGATGCCCAGGCCATGGCCAAGCGCATTGCCGACAAGCTGGCGGCGTGAGTGTCGTGCCATGGGTGGAGCGGCACTGTTTGTACAACCGTAAACTCGTCACGAAATTTTCATATTGCAATTGACTGCCAAGGGCCGATAGGTTATTATCTTGTCTTCGGAGTGTAGCGCAGCCCGGTAGCGCACCTGGTTTGGGACCAGGGGGTCCAAGGTTCGAATCCTTGTACTCCGACCACATTTAAGAGGGCTGTCATCTGACAGCCCTCTTTTCATTTGCGCCTACATTTCACCGCTTCTTCCTTATCTCAAGCTGCCCATAGCTCAGTTGGATAGAGCATCAGCCTTCTAAGCTGAGGGTCACAGGTTCGATTCCTGTTGGGCAGGCCAATCTGCAGAATAACGAATTGTTTTGGGCATTTCATTCCCGACGCTTTTTTTCGGATTCGGCAATGGCATGGGCAAGACCGACATCGCCGGCGATATATAAATATATATATACATATTGCCGGTTTCTTGCGCCGCGCCCCCTCTCATTTATTCCTGCCAAGCCTTCCATTGTTTTTCATTAAAGCAAGCGCCGTGCTCATGCGTTGCGACCGGCGACGGGCGTGATCGTCATTTATCGGGGAAATGATGATGTACGGAAAAACCACATGAACAGGCAAATAATTGCCTTTGTTGCAATTATTGATTAGACTAAATAATATAGCGCCCATTTTGAGTGCTAAAGGCCATTAATAAAAATAAATGAGGGAAAGATGAGTCAACTGACAAAAATAATATCGTTTGCTTTCATTACCGTTTCCATTTTGGGTGGCTGTGCGTCATATAAGCCGCCTACCGTGTCTCTTACCCAGCCGGAAATCGGGAGCGTGACGACCAAGGGAGTAGGAGAAAAGCTGTTGATGCAGGGCACGGGGCAGATGGTGCCGCAACTGACTGTTTCGGAAGATCAGGCAATCGGTGAATATACCTTGTCGAAGGGGCAATATACCTTTTCCGCAGAGAATGTCGTGCGCGTCAAATTCATGCGCGGCGATCGCGAAATCTATTTGATGAAGGCGGACAATTCGATCTGTGTCGACAAAGTCAACGATTCGCATTGCGGCGTCGCGAAATACACGATCGATACCGTGTTTGGCAGCCGCTCCGGGAAAACCTTCCAGCAGACGCTGCTCTACAACGGCAAAATCGGCAACAAGGTGACCCTCGCTTATCGTGAGTTCGCCGGTAATTCGGTCCGTCCTGCATCGAGCAATGAAGTGACCTATGATTTGTCCGAGTCGATGATTCTCGGTTACAAAGGCGTGCGCATCGAAGTGATCAAGGCAACAAATGCCGACATCACTTACAAGGTCTTGTCTGGTTTCGAATAAGGCCGGCGCTACCGCGCGTGCGGCGATCGCCCGCGCGCTACATTCTTGATTGACATTACGGCGGGGCCCGCCATTGAGCGGGCCCCGCCGTTTCTTATCGAGCGCCAGCAACTGCAGGCGGCCGCGCCTGGCCGGCCGCACCTAGCCGGCCGCACCTGGCCGGCCGCACCTGGCCGGATGGCTCAGTTGCTTCCTGCCGCTTGCATCAGATGTCGGCCTTCAGGGTCAGAAAGCCCATGCGCGGGGCAATCGGATAAGTCGAATAGCTGGCGCTGGCCGATATCCCGCTCAACTGCAAAATGCCCTGATGGTTGGCGAGGTTGGTGACGTTCAGGTTCCAGCGCGGGTTTTTCAGGTAGCCGCTCAGCAGCGCTAACTTGCCGCCAATATTCAGCCCCAGCAGGAAGTAACTCGGAATGTCGAGATCGTTGGTATAGGTCGCATAGCGCTTGCCGACGAAATCGCCCGTCAGCTGGAACTCGGTGTTGGCATAGGTGGCGCTGGCGACGAATTTGTTCATCCAGGTAGGGGTGCCCGGCACCGTCTTGCCGGCGGTCGGCACGACGGTGGTGCCCGAGGTGTAGTTGTCGTCGTACTTTGATTTGTTGTAAGAGATCGCATCGTAGAACGAAATATCGCGGCCGAAATGCACGGTTCCCGCGAGGTCGATGCCGTTGGTCTTGACGCTGCCGACGTTGGCCAGAATCGTGGTGCCGCCGACGAAAGAGGTCAGGATCGGGTTCGAGCTGATCGCCAGCTGGCGGTTGGCAAAGTTGACGTGATACAGATCGACCTGGCCGTCGAAGCCTGTGACCGGGCCCCAGTGCAGCTGGCGCGTATCGCGCAAGCCCAGTTCGGTGACCACGGAAGTTTCCGGCTTGGCGGTGGCCTTGAACAGGTCGAATGCCTGCTGCGTTGCCAGACTCCATGGCGAATTGCCGCCGCCGCCGTAGGTCACGAACTGGCGCATGTTTTGCTGCATGTTGAAGAACAGCTGATCGTTCGCGTTGAGATCCCAGCGCGCGCCGGCCTGCGGCAAAAACCATCTTTTGGTGATGATTTCGCCGACCGGCAAGCCGGTCGAGCCGCTGCCGATGGCGGCCGGTAACTCTTGCACGGGAAATTCGCCATCGGCAAATTGCAGGCTCGATTTGAAGCCGGCCTGCAGCGCCAGGTCGGGCCTGATCTTCCATTCATCCTGCACATGGAACTGCACCACCTTGTTGTCGATATTGCTGCCATATTGCGTGATCAGGGGATTCGACGGCCGGCTGTAGGGCGAACTCGGATTGTTGACGTCGAGCGCATACCAGCGCCGGTAGGCGTCGGAGCGGTTATGTTCGAGCCACAGGCCTGCTTCGAGGCTGTGCTGGCCGAGTTCCCCGCGCACGGTCGAGAGCACGCCATCGCGGTTGATTTCATATTCCGTGGTGCGCGTCGCATAGCCGGAATTGCCGAACACGGCTTTCAGATCCTGGCCGGGGAAGTAGACATTAAACAGTGCCGGCAGGCCGGCCTGGTTGATCGGGCCGGCCACCACGCCAACGCCATCGTTATGATGGAAGTAGTATTGATTGCTCCATGTGAGATTGTCCGACAGGTAGGCATCGTATTTGATGTAGGCCAGCTTGTCGGTACGCTGGGCATCGCTGTAATAGTTCTGGAAGTTGGAGCCGACTGCTGTCGGCGGCGCGCCGCTGCTGCTCAGGTAGGCCAGCGCGGCCGAAAAGTCGGGGTACAGAAACGGCCGTGTGTAGGGCGAGACCAGGCCGGCCGCATGCAGGGTGGCGTCTTCGTTCGGCTCGGTCTTGTCGGACCAGTCGAGGAATACGGTCAGCTTGCCGGCATCGCTCTTGTGGACGAATTTGACATTGATCTGGTCGTCGCTCTGGCGGCCGTTGAAATCCCAGGCATAGGCTTCATGGTGCAGGCCCGAGATATACGCGCTGTTGCCGTTGCCGAAGTTGCCGGTATCGTAGCGGATGAAGGTGCGCGAGGTGCTGTGGCTGCCGACCGTTTGCTGGATGTTGACATTGCGCTCTGGCAGAGGATCGCTCGAATAGGTTTCGATCGCGCCGCCGAGATTGCTGGTGGAGGCGGTGCCGAGCTCGCCGGCGCCGGTCGAGAGCACCACGCTGCGCACGTTTTCGCTGGTCAGCGCGCGCTGCGGCGCCAGGCCGTTGTAGTTGCCGTATTGCTGGTCGCCGAGCGGCACGCCATCCATTGTGTAACCGAGCTGCTGGCCGTTAAAGCCGTGCACGAACAGCGACAGATTCTGTTCATTATTGCCCCAGGGGTCGGCGGTCTGGAAGCTCACGCCGGGCAGGGTTTCCAGCGCTTTCAGCGGATTTACGCCGGGGATGATTTTCTGGATTTCGGCGCTGCTCATCGACACTGTCGAGCGCGTTTTATGCGACGATATTTCGACCGTGGCCAGTGGCGCGTTCGGGTCTGCCTGGGCCGCTGCCGTGGTTTCCGGGGCGGCGGCCGCTGTTTCAGGCGCGGCCGCCGCGCTGTCGGCGGCGAAGGCCGGGTTCGGCAGCATGGCGCACAGGGCCGAGACGGCGAGCGCGATATGCGTATATTTTTGCGGCATTGTTACAGCTGATTTTTTGTTCGGTTGCGTATTCATCTCTAAGCCTGTCATGGATGCAATGGAAGGGAAGCGGATCGGAACGCAGATTAGCGGTTTGATATGACGACTTGATGACGAAAGGTAATTAAATGTGGCCGGCGAAGCAGCGGGGCGGGATGGCTGGATGGCACGGCAGCCGCGGTGAGAAGGCGGGCGCCGGGCCGCTCTGGCAGTGATTTTTTTGCTATAAATATATTTTTTGTTATTTTAATTAAGGCGATTGATGTTCTATTTCGTAATACGGATGCTGGCCGCATCGCGCCCGGAAAGGGCCGCTTTGGGTGTCATGCAGCCGGCCCGCGCTCGGATGGCGCGGCAAATGCCTTGCGCGGTCTTGACATGCAGGCGCCAAGCTGTAACCATGTCGATATGAAATTTTTACACATACCTTGCGTTCCGATGAATTGGTGGCGCCGCTGACATGCGCGGCCATTGAACAGCAATGTATTGTTAATCAACGCCGCTTCGATTAAGCGGCGTTGTGGTTTTTGCGAAGCGATCGGGGCGGCATCCACAAGGAGTTTTCATGAGTACGCCAGTGCCTGCATCATCTTCGACCGTCATTCTGACCGGCGACCGTCCGACCGGACCTTTGCATCTGGGCCATTTCGTCGGCAGTCTGCGTAACCGCGTCGCCTATCAGCACGAATATCGGCAATTCATCATGCTGGCCGATGCCCAGGCGCTGACCGACAATATGGACGACACCGACAAGGTCAAGCGCAACGTGATCGAAGTGGCGCTCGACTATCTGGCGGTGGGCATCGATCCGGCGTTGTCGACGCTGTTGATCCAGTCGCAGATTCCGGAGCTGGCCGAGCTGACTTTCTATTATCTGAATCTGGTGACGGTGGCGCGCCTCGAGCGCAATCCGACCGTCAAGGAAGAGATCCGCCTGCGCGGTTTCGAGCGCGACATTCCGGCCGGTTTCCTGACCTATCCGGCCAGCCAGGCGGCCGACATCAGCGGTTTCAAGGCGCAACTGGTGCCGGTCGGCGAAGACCAGATCCCGATGATTGAACAGACCAATGAAATCGTGCGCCGCTTTAACCGCATGGCCGGACGCGAAGTCTTGCTCGAGGCGCAGGCGCTGGTGCCGGCCCTCGGCCGTTTGCCAGGTATCGACGGCAAGGCCAAGATGAGCAAATCGATGGGCAATACGATCAATCTGGGCGCCACTGCCGACGAAGTGCGGGCAGCGGTCAAGAAGGTTTATACCGATCCGCTGCATTTGCGCGTGCAAGACCCCGGCCATCTGGAAGGCAATGTCGCTTTCATCTATCTCGATGCCTTCGATCCCGATCAGGCCGGCCTTGCTGAATTGAAGGCGCGGTATGTGCAGGGCGGGGTCGGCGACAGCGTGGTCAAGGCGCGCCTGGAAGGCTGTCTGCAGGATTTGCTCGAGCCGATACGCACGCGCCGCGCGCAGTTTGCCCAGGATCGCGGCTATGTGATGCAGTTGCTCAAGGAGGGCACGGCCAAAGCGCGCGCCATCGTGACGGCGACCGTCGACGAAGTGCGCGAAGTACTGGGTTTGCGGTATTTTTGAGGCGCGCGCAGGGGCGGTGCCTGGCGTGTTTTAGCATGCCCTTAATAATTTTCGTTTTGCCATAGCTTTTTTATTTACAAGTCGCTATAATCTCGTTCCTCGGAGTGTAGCGCAGCCCGGTAGCGCACCTGGTTTGGGACCAGGGGGTCCAAGGTTCGAATCCTTGTACTCCGACCAGATTGAAGATTGAAAAAGGACTGTCAGACGACAGTCCTTTTTTTATTTGTGCCGCCGGCTAGTCATGCAGTATGGCGCGCCGCCTCTCTTTCTCTTTCTCCCTCTCTTCCTTTCTCTCGTTCTCTCGTTCTCTCGTTCTCTATCGCGCCAGAAAAAAGCCGGGCGCGGCCGTCGGCAATCGCGTTTTTCCGTCGCTCGCTTGCCATCATTGGTCTATCATTGGTCTATCTCAGTGCGCGGCACTGCATTGGGCTGCGCTTGTCTGTCATTTCTGTGCCTGCAAACAGGATGCATCATGACGATTGATCGAGATCCGCCGGGCGCGCAGGAACAATTGATCCGTGCCCTGGTCCTGGCCCTGCAACAGGCCGGGCAAGACGTTCAGCTATTCGAGACCCATATTTCCTGGATTGTCATCGCCGCTGGCGGCGGTGATAAATTCAGCGATAAATTCGCCTACAAATTCAAGAAGCCCGTGCATTTCGATTTTCTTGATTTTTCGACGCTGGCGGCGCGTCTTTTTTACTGTCAGGAAGAACTGCGCCTGAACCGCCGCCTGGCGCCTGCGCTCTATCTTGATGTGGTGCCCATTGGCGGCACGCCAAGCCATCCTGTCATCAATGGCGACGGCGCGGCAATCGACTATGCGGTCAAGATGCGCGCCTTTCCGCAGCAGGCGCTATGGAGCGCGCGCATCGAACAAGGCTTGTTGTCGGCGCCGGAAATCGATGCGCTGGCCCGGGAACTGGCGCAATTTCATGCGCGCGCGGCGCGGGCGCCGGCCGCGTGCGCGTGGGCGACGCCGGCCGCATTGCAGAAAATCGCTGACGACAATCTCGCTCTGATTGCATCTCTGGCCCATGGCGCCGGGCGCGACAGGGGCGCGCAGCAAAAAGACATCGCACACATCAGGCAATGGCAAACGAGGCGGCAAGCGCGGCTGCGGAGCGTTTTCGCGCAGCGCAAGGTGCAAGGCGCGATCCGCGAATGCCATGGCGATTTGCATTGCGCAAATATCCTGACGCTCGATGGCCGCGTCACCATGTTTGATTGCATCGAATTCAATGACGCTTTTCGCTGGATCGATGTGATGGACGATCTTGGCTTTATCTGCATGGATTTGCACATGCATCGTTTGCCGCAACTGGCGGCGCGCTTGCTCAATGCTTATCTGGAGATCAGCGGCGACTACGCCGGCCTGGCGGTGCTGTCTTATTATCAGACTGAGCGCGCGCTGGTGCGTTGCAAGGTCGCCATGCTGCGCGCCGCGCAAGGAAAAGGCGATGATCCGGGCGATGATCCGGGCGAAGGCCAGTCCGATGCGGCCAAGGAGGCGGCCGCGCTCGCCGCACGCTATATGGCTTTTGCGCGGCGCAGCACGCAGGCGACGCGCGGCGCGCTGATCGTCATGCATGGCCTGTCCGGCTGCGGCAAATCGACGGTCTCGGCCGCCTTGCTCGAGCGCCTCGGTGCGATCCGCATCCGTTCCGATGTCGAACGCAAAAGAATGCATGGCATGGCGCCGGACGTCAATGCTGGCGCGCCCTATGCGACAGGCCTCTACGACCAGGCCGCCACTGATGCCACCTATGCGCAGCTGGCGCGGCTGGTGCGCAGCGTGCTGGGCGCCGGTCTGCCAGCCATTGTCGACGCCGCTTTTTTGCGGGCCGCGCAACGCGCGCAGTTTGCGGCGCTGGCGCGGGAACTCGAGGTGCCGTTTTTGATCGTTTCAATCGAGGCGGACGAAGCGGTCTTGCGCGCCCGGCTGGCGGCGCGGACCTTGAAAAAGGACGCCGAGGCCGCCGATGCAGTATCGGGCGGTACGGGCGGTGCCGGCGGCGAAGCGTCCGATGCCGGGCCGGCAATCCTGACGCAACAGCTGGCCCATGCCGAGCCGCTGTCTGCGGCCGAGAGGGAATACGCGCTGATTCTGGATGGCGAGCGCGGACTCGATGGCGAGCTGCTGGCGGCCGCTTTCGAAGCCTCTTTTGCCTCTGTTTGCAAGGCCGTCAAGACTGAATGACGGAGAAATGTGTCACGGCTTTCAAGAATTGAAAAGTGTTTTTGTATTACTTTTCAATGCGTATCTTTCGATGCGAAGTATTGTCATTGTTTTTGACCTATATCAACACGATTAAGACATTCCCGCGCTCATCCGACTCTATAATTTTGATAAACATAGACCGGTAGCAATAATGTCAAAAAGACAGTTTGTCCAGATATCTCATGACGATATTCCGATTGGAAAGCCCCTGCGCTGGCCGCTCTATGTCCGGTCGGGCGAGTTGCTGGCGCCGGCCGGATCGCTGATCGCCGACAGCGCCGCCCATGCCCGCCTGATGGCGGCCAAGCCGCTGCGGGTTGCGGTCGATAACAGACTCGGCAGTGCGGTCGGCATCCCGGAAGAGCCGGTGCAAAGCAAGCCGGAACCGGAAATCGTCGATCCGCTGAACTGCCTCAAGCATAACGTCGAGGGCGTGGTCTTGATCGTCAAGCTGCAGGGCGATTACGAACCGAGGATGATTCCGGTCGAATTATATGGCCGCATCCCTTTCCAGGCCCTGATCGTCTCGGTCCCCAAGCTAACGATGAGCAATGGCCAGACCTGGCAGCACCTGGAAGGCATGTCGCTATCGGTGCAGGTCATTCTCGGGCGCAGCCTGTGCGTTTTCAGCACTTCCATCCTGCGTTTTTCCGGCGCCCCCAGCGGCCATCTGTTTTTGCGCTATCCGCAAGAAACCGTCATCAAGCCATTTCGCAAGGCGTTGCGGGTCAAGGCGAAAATTCCGGCCTCGATCACGACCGATGACGGCCATGCCGTGACCGGCGTCATCACCGATATTTCGGGCTCCGGCTGCGCCATCGATACCGAATTCATCATCGGTGAAATCGGCACGCCGCTCAACATCGCCTTTCGCCTCAAGATTGGCAACAAGTCGCACGTCTTGCGTTTTCCCTGTGTGATTAAAAGTAATAAAAGCAAATTGTCGCAGCAGCACAGCTACGGCTTGCAGTTCGACGATGCGGTTGCCGAAGCCGATTTATTGATTTTGAAATCTTTTTTCTACGAATATCTGGCAGAAAACTGATCTTTGCCGTACGCGGCAAGCGGCGTTTGGCTCTTCACCCAATCCATGCTAATTTGGCACTGGCTCTCCTTTTTCATCAGCTCTCTCCCCATTTTGATCCCGCATGCAGACTTGCCTGCTGGGGCGTAATGAAAGTATTTTAATGTCACCACAGAACATCGATATGGAATACGATATTTCGGACGACAAGCAGCGGCTCGATTGCGGCGTCATCCACGCTTACCTGAGCCGCAGTTATTGGTCGCCCGGCATTGCGCGCGAGGTCGTCGAGCGCGCCATTGCCGGCTCGCTGTGTTTTGGCGTCTACCACCATTCAATGCAGATCGGCTTTGCCCGCGTGATCAGCGACAAGGCCACGTTTGCCTATCTGGCCGATGTCTTCATTCTCGAAGACCACCGCGGCCAGGGTTTGTCCAAGCGCCTCATGGCATATATTGCCGATCATCGCGACTTGCAGGGCTTGCGCCGCTTTTTGCTGGCGACAAAAGACGCGCATGGCCTGTACCGCCAGTTCGGCTTTACGGAACTGGCCAATCCTTCGCGTATGATGGAGCGCTTGCGTCCCGGCGTATATTCAGGGCAGTAGGCGCGGCGGCTTCGCCGGCGACTGCCACACACATATTCCTGACATATATGAAAATCGAAATTGACGATCTCTCGCGTGCCGCCATCCATGCATTGCTCGACGAGCATTTGCAAAACATGCGTGCACTGTCGCCGCCGGAGAGCGTGCACGCTCTCGATCTCGACAAATTGCGTCAGCCCGATATCACCTTCTGGTCGATCTGGGACGGCTCCCTGCTGCTTGGCTGCGGCGCGCTCAAGGAACTCGACCGCACGCATGGCGAAATCAAGTCGATGCGCACGCCGAGTGCCCAGCGGCGGCGCGGCGCCGCACGCGCGATGCTGGCGCATCTGATCGCCGTTGCCCGTGCGCGCGGCTACCGGCGCCTCAGTCTTGAGACCGGCGCCATGGACGCCTTCAAGCCGGCCCGGCAACTGTATGCCAGTGCCGGCTTTACCTATTGCGGGCCGTTCGGCGAGTATGTCGACGATCCGAACAGCGTGTTCATGAGCATGCTGCTGTAGGTGCGCCAGCCGGCGCGCTGGCGGTTTTTACAGCATCCGCGCCAGCAGCGCATTTTCGAATTGCGCTTCGAGCGGAATGCGCACCAGATGGCCGGAGCCGGGCGCAATCTCGATCGGCGCGCCATCGGCATTGCGCATGCTCTCGAGCGTCACGGTATGGTTGCCGCTCGGGTGTACCACTTCGATGCGGTCGCCGACCGCAAAGCGGTTCTTGACGTCGATCTGGGCCCAGCCGTCGACAATGCTCTGCACCGTGCCGACATACTGGCTCTGGTGCGATTCGGACACGCCTTTCATGTAGTTCTGGTGGTCTTGCGTGTGATGGCGCTGGTAAAAGCCGTCGGTGTAGCCGCGATTGGCCAGGCCTTGCAACTGGCCCAGCAGATCGAGGTTGAACGGCCGTCCGGCCACCGCATCGTCGATCGCGTGGCGGTACACCTGCGCGGTGCGCGCCGCATAATACAGCGACTTGGTGCGGCCCTCGATCTTCAGCGAATCGATGCCGATCTTGACCAGGCGCTCGATGTGTTCGACCGCGCGCAAGTCTTTTGAATTCATGATGTAGGTGCCGTGCTCGTCTTCCAGAATCGGCATCAGTTCGCCCGGACGGCCCGCTTCTTCGATCAGGTAAGGGCGGTTGGCCAGCGGATGGCGTTCCATCTCGCCGAGCGACGAGAAAGCCGTTTCGGCCTCGCGCATCGCATGATGGAAATCGAGCTTGATGGTTTGCGCCGGCATTTCAGCGAGGTCGCCGCTGGCATCTTCCTGCGCGTTCTTGACCTTGTAATCCCAGCGGCAGGAATTGGTGCAGACGCCCTGGTTCGGATCGCGATGGTTGAAGTAGCCCGACAGCAGGCACCGTCCCGAATAAGCGATGCACAGCGCGCCGTGCACGAACACTTCGAGTTCCATGTCCGGGCAGCGCTGGCGGATTTCCTCGATTTCGTCGAGCGACAATTCGCGTGACAGGATCACGCGCTTCAAGCCCATCCGCTCCCAGAATTTGACGTCGGCCCAGTTCACGGCATTGGCCTGGACCGACAGATGGACCGGGATTTCCGGCCATTTATCGCGCACCAGCATGATCAGGCCGGGATCGGCCATGATCAGGGCATCTGGTTTCAATTCGATCACCGGCTCCATATCGCGCAGATAGGTCTTCAGCTTGGCATTGTGGGCAAAGATATTGCTGGCGACGAAAAACACCTTGCCGCGCGCATGCGCTTGCTCGATCCCGGTAGCCAGCGCCTTGACGGTCGAAAATTCATTATTGCGCGCGCGCAGACTGTAGCGCGGCTGGCCGGCATACACGGCGTCGGCGCCGAAGTCGAAGGCCGCGTGCATCTTGTCGAGCGAGCCGGCGGGAAGGAGAAGTTCTGGAGCAGATAGCATGATCGAATGATTTCTGAAAAAAGTTATACCTGCCAAGTATACCGGGGCTTGGCTTTATTACTGACAAAATTGTTAAATGGATAATGAAATAGTCTGTGCCGGCGGCCATGCTTGCAGCTTTGTTGCCATGTAAATATTGCAAGGCAGGGCGGAGCTTGCGAAGCGTTGCAATTGCGCATCGCCAGGCACGCCATGGTAGCAGAATTGCGACCGTGCCGTTTGGCGAAAGTCTTGAAAAGATAATATTTTTATATTTATTATCAATGACTTGGCGCCGTTTTGCGGCCGCGCTCACGGTTGGCACAGGGCTTGCTCTCAGCATAGGCCGAAGGGCGTAGCAAAGTGCGATGCAGACATGCCGATTGCCGGATCGGCATGTGCATGGCATTTAGTCGGCGGCCGGGGTGCGTCCGCATGGACTCGGGCGGATCCCGGCCGCAGCTGGCGTGTATTCGGGAGGAGAGCGCGCCGGCCCTCAAGTGGAGAGCATGTCGAAAGCCGCTGCAGGCGAGCCGTATCGCCGGTCGTCTGCAGCGGCGCCGGTCGGCATGCCAACCAGAACGTGCCCGCAATGCTTCGCGTGGTGCGAATGAACAGCTGTTTTCAAGAAAGGTGTATGGCATGACTTTAAAAGGCAAGACCGCTTTGATTACCGGCGGCAGCAGTGGCATTGGCCTGGCGAGCGCGCAAGCCTTCATCGCTCACGGAGCGCGCGTGGCCATCACCGGCCGCGATGCCGACCGGCTGGCCAGGGCCGGGGCCTTGCTGGGGCCGAATGCGCTGACGATTCAATCCGATGTGCGCAGCATGGCTGATATTGAAAACATGCGCGAGACGGTGGCCAGGGAGTTCGGCCATCTCGATATTTTCTTTGCCAATGCCGGCGCCGGCTTTTCCAACGCCATTGCGACCACCGATGAAGCCAAGTACAACGCCTTAATGGATGTCAATTTCAAGGGTGTTTATTTTTCGGTGCAGGCCGCCTTGACCTTGATGCAGCCGGGCGCTTCCATCATTTTGAATTCTTCCTGGTTAAATGAAGTCGGCACACTCGGCACCTCGCTATTGTCGGCATCGAAGGCGGCCGTGCGCTCGCTGGCCCGAACCCTGTCGGCCGAGCTCTTGCCGCGAAAAATCCGCGTCAACGCCATCAGCCCCGGCGCCATCGATACGCCCATGCGCAAGGGCAGCGGCGCCTCGTCGCCGGAAAAGCTGAAAGCCTCGCGCGAGCGCCTGGAAGCGGCGATTCCGCTCGGACGCCTGGGCACGGCCGAGGAAATTGCGGAAGCGGTCTTGTTTTTGGCCAGCGACAGCTCGCGCTATATGCTTGGCGCCGAACTCGTCGTCGATGGCGGTTTCGCTCAAATTTGAAGTAGTGCGGCGCCGCTGTGATTGATGCTGTCGCTTGCGCTTTCGAAGGTCGGGCAGGCTGCCGGTGGACGGCAAAAAACAACTACAAAAATAAACACCAAAGGAAAATCGGATGACTGCCAGCTATAAAGAACTGTCGCGCCAGATCGGCGCGAAATTGAAAGAATTCGGCAAGAGCATGCCGGAAACCATGCAGGGCTTTAACCAGATGAGCAAGGCGACGCATGCCGACGGCGCCTTGACGGCCAAGACCAAGGAATTGATGGCGATGGCCATCGGCATCGCCGCGCGCTGCCAGGGCTGCCTGGCCTTTCATGCGCAGGCCTGCGTCAGACTCGGCGTGAGCCGGGCCGAGTTCGAGGAAATGCTGCAGGTGGCCGTGTATATGGGCGGCGGGCCATCGTTGATGACGGCCGCCGAAGCGATGATCGCTTTTGAAGAATGCGGCGGCGAAAAAGCCGCTTGAGGCGGAACGCCATCGGCGACCGTCGATCGCGCGGCCGCGGCAGCAGGCGCTTGTCGGCGGCCATTTGAGCGGTTGCGTGGCCGGTGGCGCCGAGCGGGAAGCGATGGCCGGTGCCGACCGGCGCCTGGCCGCCTGGCCGCCGGTCGGCTTTCTCATCTTTTTGCATGCAAGGTTTTGACGCGCAAGCGTGCGTGCCTTCGGCTGATTTTCTTCCGTTCCGACTCCATTCCTGTTTTTTTCCCCTTGCACGGCGATTGATGGGCAATCTGCCGCTGTCGTGCTTGGCCTGCTCTGGCCCGCTGTCTGCTTGCCGCCAGCGGCCGGGAGCCTGTTGTGACGCCGATCGATTTTTCGAATTCATGACCTATGTCATATTTTTTCTTGATATGACGATAATTTTTTGACGAGGCAGGCTATGATGGCGGTGAAAATTTCTCTGCGGCAATTCCGTGCTGGTGAATTTTGTTAAATCGGCGGCTTTAATGTGTCGCAGCCAGCCGCGCAAATTCGGCTACACTAGAGAAAATTGCCGGGCGGCCGCATTGCGGCACAGGCGGCCGATGCGCGCCGCCTTTGTCGGCGGTGCCGGCCGTGTAAAGAGGGAGCAAGGGGGAGCAAGGCGGCGCGGCAGCAGGCGCCGCCGTGGTGCTGACAATGGTGCTGACAATTTATGATGGAATCATCGGTGCCGCCAGAGCACCGCTTCAATGAAAGAGACATCTCATGGATAAACTTGAAGCATTTCGAAGCATTGCGGCGCAAGCCAGCCGTGGTGAACTGAGCTTTCCCACCAGTGTCAAGGCCGCGCTCGCGCTCAAGGATGCGCTCGAAGATCCTGATTTGCATCTGACCAATGCCGCAAAAATGGTGCAGGCCGAACCGCTGATGTCGGCGCGCACGGTGGCCCTGGCTAACTCGGTTGCCTATAACCGTTCCGGGGTTGAAGTCAGCAATGTGATCGCGGCCGTCACCCGTCTCGGCTTTCAATCGTTGCGCACCCTCAGCTCGACCGTCATCGTCCGCCAGTTGGCCAGTAAATTGCCCGATCCTGTGCTGCAGAGCAAGGCCGAACAATTGTGGGAGCATACGGCCCATGTGGCCGCGCTGGCTCATGTGATCGCCAAGCGCATCGCCAGGATCGATCCGGAAACGGCGATGTTTGCCGGCATCGTGCATGAAGTGGGCGGCTTTTATCTGCTGTCGCGCGCGGCCGAATTTCCGGGTTTGTTGGAAGGCAATATGGAAGCGTGGGCCGAATATGGCGAAAAAATCATTGGCCGCGGCGTCCTCAAGGCTCTCGAAGTGCCGGCTTCGGTCATGACTGCCGTGGAGTCGGCGTGGCAGGGCATTGGCAGCCAGCCGCCGAAGACACTCGGCGATGTGCTGCTGCTGGCGAACCAGCTGGCGCCGGTGGCTTCACCGTTGCAGGCGCAGGCCCTGGCGCCCGTCGAGGCCATCGATTTTGCCGTCGGCGGCGACACTTTGCGCAGCATTTTGCATGAAGCCGACGATGAATTGCGCTCGCTGGCCGCAGTATTGCTGCATTAACCGCTTGTTAGCTCGTTAGTTTGTTAGCTCGTTAGTTTGTTACTTAGCCGCCTGTTTATCGGCGGCGCTGCTTCAGGACGCCTTCCCTGCTGACCTGCGTCCGACGCCGCCAGCGATGGCGCGGCCGGCGGCATGCTGCTTACTTTGCAATTTATTCTCAGCGCATACCTTGGATGGGGTACGATAGCGGAAAATTTTTATTGGATAGTAGCCATGAGTTTTGGTTTGACCACAGATGAATTCGATGCCTTGCAACAGATCGCCCATGCACCAAGAGGCGAACGGCCCAATGCCTGTATTTCCCGTAATGCCAAGCGTTTGTCTGGCCTGAAATACATCGCGTACGCCAAAGACGGCCGTCTCGGCCTGACTGAAAAAGGTGAACAGACCCTGTTTTTGAAGCGCTGCATCGATGGTTTGCGCGCCGTGACGCAAGATGCTCAGGCGCCGCTCGATACCGAAGTAGCCATGTTTTTGCAGAAAAAAGCCCATATCGTGGCGCTGCCTGAGCAGGGCGGCTTTCAAGTGACCGCGCGCGGCGCGGAAAGTCTGGCCGACATCGACGCCAGCCAGCCTTAAGATCCGCCTCTCCCGCACCGTTTCTTAATAAGCACCGTCTCTTAAGACGCACCGTCTCTTAAGCGCTGCCGCGCCCGGCGCCGCGCCGCCTGAGTTTTTGCGCGCTGCGCTTTCCCTCGTCTTCTCGTTGCTGGCGCCGGCCGCGGCGCCGGCGCGCGCCCATGTTTAACGTTATCAAAAAAGAATGTGGTGTTGCTTTATAGGATCATTTTTTTATTTTTTTGATGGTTGTCACACCGCGGTAGGAATGGCGTTCTTATAATCAATCATGAATCGATGGTTAGATGTTTTTCCCTCAGACCGATAGAAAGTCAGCGATAGAAAGTCAGCCATGGGACACACACTGCATAACAAAATCCACACGAAATCGACGTCGCGGGCGCTGCGTGTGCAAATGCTGGCCCTGATTGCCGCCTGTACCGGCCTTGGCCTCGCATATCTGATTATGCAGCTGGTGCAATAGCATCAAAACCCCTCGAGTATGGCTTGCAACTGCAGCATGTCATAAGGCTTGGGCAATGAGACTGCGGGGAAATCGACATAGTCGCTCACATTGCTGCCGAAACCTGAGGCAAAGATGATCTTGAGGTCGGGATCGTCGGCCGTGGCTTTTTTCGCCAGCTCGATGCCCGACATGCCGGGCAGGCTGATATCGGTAAACAAGATTGCAAAGTGCTGTCCTGCCAGCATGCCCAGCGCCTGCTCGGCATCGTTCGCGCCGCATGCCGTATGCCCCATGGCCCGCAGCATTTCGCATACGAGATATTGGGCGTCCGAGTTGTCTTCTACCACCAGAATGGTGTGGGGGCCTGGCATGTCTGTCTCCTGCAAATAAATGAATCGATTCATTT
>JAIZVZ010000175.1 GCA_021768485.1 Oxalobacteraceae bacterium
GGCATGATCGCCAACAGCATGGTGGATTCCTTCTGCAAACGGGCGGAAACGGTGTATGGCGGCTGAAACCTTCACCATCGAGGTGTGCTATGCCAGCGACGCGGTACAGTTCCTGCGCGCCTTGCAGGTGCCGGCCGGCACCACCATCGAGCAGGCGCTGGCGCTGAGCGGCATCGCCCACGAAGTGCCGGGCCTCGATCTGGCGGCGCTACAGGTTGGCATCTACGCCAAGAAGAAGGAACTGGACACGGTGCTGCGCGCGCACGACCGCATCGAACTTTACCGCCCGCTGATCGCCGACCCCAAAAACGCCCGCCGCCGCCGCAAATCCCCCGCGCCCGGCTGATATCGCGATTGTCCGTATCCGGACGGGAGTGGGCGGAGGCGCACAGCCCCGGACCAGTGTCGCGGCCGGACGGTGCGGTTTAGGTAATTGATTTATATAGTTTTATATTTTTGACCGAGGTGTGGCACGGGGCTTGCGATATGGCGGGTATGAATACTGTCATCATCTCGAATACCCGACGCGGCGCGGGACGTCAAAGCGTCCGCGTGGCCGCACCGTTGGCCATCCTCGCCCTCCACAACGCCGCGCTGGGCGCCGACTTCAACGTGATCCAGCAGGTCGCCGATGGCGGCGGCGCCATCGTATTGACGCTGGGATTGTCGGTGCTGTTCCTTGCCGTCACGATTGAACGCCTGGTCAATTTCCGCGTCCGAAACATCGTGCCCGACGGGCTGATCGAGCGCGTCAAACCATTGTGGGCGGCGCAGGAATTCGGCAAGCTGCAACAGCTGCTGGCCGAACAGGACAGCACCCTGGCGCGCGTGCTCGCCTACGTTGTCACGCATCGCCACCACGGCTACGCAGTGGTCAGCAGTGGCGCCGGCGACGTCGCCTCGATCGAACTGCGCCACCATCAGCAAAAAGCCTATGCCTTGGCGATTGTGGCGACGGTGGCGCCGATTGTCGGCTTGCTGGGCACCGTGGTCGGCATGATCGAGGCATTCCATGTGATTGCGTTCTCCGAGGGCATGGGCAATCCGGCCTTGCTGGCGGGCGGCATCTCCAAGGCCCTGATCAACACCGCTTGCGGTCTGTGCGTTGCGCTGCCCGCCCTGGCCATGCACCATTTCTTCAGAAATCGCCAGGCGTTTTTCGGCTTGGCGCTGGAAAAAAAGGTCAACGGCCTGATCAACGAATGGTTCCTTGGCGGCGATGCGCCATCGCAGTCTCTGCATGTGGTGTCGCATGCGAATTAATCTGGGCGAAGACGAACTGCCGGAAATCGGCCTGATTGCGCTGATCGACTGCATTTTCTTCCTGCTGATGTTCTTCATGGTGGCGACCTCGTTCAAACAGCCTGACAATCTGAAAAAGCAGGCCGAGCTGCCGGTTTCTCTGCCCACTTCTCAGGTCAGCCTGGAGCCGGATGAGGCCGAACCGGCGCCGCTGGTCATCGGCGTGGATCAGAACGGCAAACTGTTTCTCGACGGCGTGCCGGTGTCGACGCAGATCCTGCATGGCCGCCTCAAGCAGGAAGCCGCCGCCAATCCGGGGCGCCGGGTGCGTATTGATGGCGACCAGTTAGCCAAGTATCAGGACATTGTGCATGTGCTGGATTTGTGCCAGTTCGAGCGGCTGACCAATATCTCCATGCACACGCGTAGCGGGCAATGAGGGCCGCTCCTGTGGTCGCGCTGATCGGTCGCCATAGATACATGGTGGTGTCGCTGACCTTGCATGCGGCCTTGATTGCGCTGTGCTACTACTTCGGCTCGTAT
>JAIZVZ010000176.1 GCA_021768485.1 Oxalobacteraceae bacterium
TTCATGACTAGATTACTTTAAAATAATCAGAAAAATCCTCAAATTGCGAAGAATTTCTTCCGTCTGCCCTCAAGCCTGAAATTTTTTATACAAAAATCGAGCATATGCTCGAACTAACGCATAACTGTAAAAAACTGAAAATCCATTTTTCGAAAACTCTGCCGAGATGACTTTAAAAGTTTTCCTTGCCATCTCCTGGCCATTCGAACTGTTTGCGGCGGCGTGAATACGATAATAAACCAAAGACTCATCAATATAAGCCAACGCATATTTTCTTGCGATTGCAAGCCACATAGCGTAATCTTCGACTGCAATGTAACCTCGCTCCTCGCTTAACAGCCCATATTCATCAAAGATTCCACGTCGCAAAAGAACAGTAGAGTTAACTATAAAATTACCGATAAACAGATGACGATAATGATTACGAAAAACTTTTTTGCGCACCATCTTCTGTTCGAGAACTCCCGAACCATTGAATGAAAGAGCATTCGAATAGCACAAGCCTATTCTCTCATCGCCTCCGAGCAGCGCAACTTGTTTTTCCAGTTTTGTCGGGTGCCAAAGATCATCATCATCACAAAATGCAATATAGCTGCCCACGGATCTTTTAATACCTACATTGCGATTAACCGAAATAATTCCATGATTCGGATTGCGGAAATACCGCACGCGCGCATCGCCCAGCCCCGTCACGTACTCGGCCGTGCCGTCCTCGGACATATTGTCGACGATGATCAGTTCGAAGTCGGTAAAGGTCTGGGCGAGAATGGAATCGACGGTTTCCTTCAGCAGGCCGGCGCGCCGGAACGTCGGGACGATCACCGACACCTTGGGCGCGCCGGCGCCGCCGGCCACGGAGAAGGATGCTGCGCTCATGCGCCGGCCCCGAAAGCGTCGCGGCACAGGCGCAAGGTGGCATCGATCTCGCTGTCCATGTCGGCGTCCAGGCGGAAGCCGCTGTCCAGCAGTTTCGCGATGTCGTAGTGCAGGTCGGGCGCCGTCTCGCCGGGTGCCGGGTGCGGTCGCTCGATCGGCGGCAGGAAGCCGAGCACGGCTTGGCAGCGGCGCGCGACGACCTCGGCCAGCTCGAACATGCTGAGCACGCAGGCGCCGCCCAGGTTGAACAAGCCATCCTGCAACGCGGCCGCGGGCAGTTCGATGACGTGGTCGACGGCGCGCGCCACGTCGTTCAAGGTGACGAAGTCGCGGCGCTGCAGGCCGCTCGACTTGAGCGTCAGCTTGCCGGTGGTCACCGCCTGGCGGCACAAGTCGTTGGCGATCAGCGTCCAGCGGTTGACCTCGGCGTGCACGGGCGCGCCGAAGCCGTTCGACAGGCGCAGCACCACGCCTTCGATCTTGCGCTGGTCGTGCGCGGCCAGCACGAAGTCTTCCGCCACCTTGTGCGAGATGGCGTACGGGTGCAGCGGGCGCGGCAGCGTGCGCTCGTCGATGTGGCCGGCCAGCGGCGCGCCGTACACGTGCGCCGTCGAAAAATAGATGAAGCGCCTGACGCCGGCACGCTGGGTCGCCAGCAGCAGGCGCACGGTGTCGTTGCCGTTCACTTCCAGCGCCTTGACCGGATCGAGCGCGCTGTCGATCTCGTTCAGCGCCGCGCAGTGGACGACGGTGTCGACGCCATCCAGCAGCGCCGTCGCGTCCTGCGCGCTGCTCCACGCGTGCACGCTGCCCTGCCCCAGCCAGGCCGGCACGACGCCCGGCTGGCGCGACGTCAGGCGCAGTTGCAGGCCGGGCGCGGCGGCGAGATGGCGGG
>JAIZVZ010000048.1 GCA_021768485.1 Oxalobacteraceae bacterium
CGGCTTGTGATTTATTTTACAAAAGCGAAAAGGAGGCAGTTTTCGCGCTTATTCAGAAGATGGCCACAAGGCAATATCGCCAATAATTGCGTATCAGTTTTATAAACGCGTCATCTGGACAGCGGCAAGACTGACTCAAGGAGTGGACGATGGCCGCAGAAGACAGCGACGCCGAAAGAACCGAACAGGCCTCAAGCAAGCGCTTGCAGCAAGCACGCGACGACGGCGATGTGCCGCGTTCGCGCGAGCTGGCCACGTTTACGGTTTTGATGGCGGCCGGCGGCGGTCTGTGGATGCTCGGCGACGGCATTGTTCAAAACCTCAACCATGCGATGGTCTCGGGCCTGAGCCTGGACCGCGAGCAGGTATATAACGCCGACGTCCTGTTGAACCGGATCGGCGTCGATGTCGGCACCGTCTTGCTGGCGTGCCTGCCGCTGGCGGGAATGGTCATGCTGGCGGCGATATTGTCGCCGATGCTGATCGGCGGCTGGCTGTTTTCGGGCAAGGCCCTGATGCCCAATTTCGGCAAGCTCAATCCTGCTGCCGGGCTGGCCAACATGATCTCGACCAATGCCCTGGTCGAGCTCGGCAAGGCGCTGGCCAAGACCATCCTGGTCGGCTTCGTCGCCTGGCTGGTCGTCAAAAGTCAAAAAGAGGCCGTGGTCGGCTTGTCGCTCGAATCGTTTCGTGTCGCCAGCGCGCATCTGATGCATATTCTCGGCGTCAGCTTCCTGTCGATGGTCGGCGCGCTCGGCGTGATCGCGGCCATCGACGGTCCGTATCAAATGTGGCATTACGCCGACAAGCTCAAGATGACGCGCCAGGAAGTGATCCAGGAAGCGAAAGAGTCCGACGGTAACCCGCAAATCAAGGCCAAGATTCGTCAGATGCAGCGCGAAATGGCCAAGCGGCGCATGATGGCCGACGTCCCGACCGCCGATGTGGTGGTCACCAACCCGACCCATTTTGCGGTCGCGCTGAAATACGCCGACGGCAAGATGGGCGCGCCGACCGTAGTTGCCAAGGGCGCCGACGAAGTGGCGGCCAAGATCCGCGAAGTCGCCGCCGCCCACAAGGTCGCCATTCTCGAAGCGCCGCCGCTGGCGCGTGCGTTGTATACGCACACCGATATCGGCGATGAAATTCCGGAAGGCTTGTATACCGCCGTGGCTGAAGTGCTGGCCTATGTATTCCAGTTGCGCGCCTTCAGCGAACGCCGCGCCGAGCGTCCGGACGTACCGAAGAAAATCGAAGTACCGGCGCTGCTCGATCCGCAGAATCCCGCTGCCATCGCTGCTGCCATAGTCAATAAAAACAGGACATTGCAATGAAAAGTATCCGATTGCCGGCCTGGCTGACCCAGGGCTTGAACAAAGGTCTGGCGGCGCCTCTGATCATCATCATGCTGCTGGCAATGATGGTTTTGCCGCTGCCGGCTTTTGTGCTCGATATGTTTTTCAGCTTTAATATCGCCTTGGCCATCATCGTCTTGCTGACCAGCCTGTACACGGTCAAGCCGCTCGATTTCATGGCCTTTCCAGCCGTGCTGCTGGTCTCGACCATGCTGCGCCTGTCGCTTAACGTGGCGTCGACCCGGGTGGTGCTGACCGAAGGCCATACCGGCCCCGATGCTGCCGGCAAGGTGATCGAAGCGTTCGGCCACTTTCTGATCGGCGGCAATTACACGGTCGGTATCGTGGTCTTTATCATTTTGACCATCATTAACTTCACCGTGGTCACCAAGGGTGCGGGCCGGATCGCCGAAGTCGGCGCCCGTTTCGCCCTCGACGCGATGCCGGGCAAGCAGATGGCGATCGACGCCGACCTCAACGCCGGCCTGATCGGCGAGCAGGACGCACGCCGCCGCCGTACCGAAGTGGCGCAGGAAGCCGAATTTTACGGCGCCATGGACGGTGCTTCGAAATACGTGCGCGGCGATGCGGTGGCCGGCATCATGGTTACGGTCATCAATATCGTCGGCGGCCTGATGGTCGGCCTGGTGCAGCACGATATGGGCTTTGCCGACGCCCTGAAAAACTATACGCTGCTGGCCATCGGCGATGGCCTGGTGGCGCAGATCCCGTCGCTGATCATTTCGACCGCGGCCGGTATCGTCGTCTCGCGCGTGGCCAGCGAACAGGATATTGGCGGCCAGCTCATCAACCAGCTGTTCGCCAAGCCGCAAGTGCTGTATATCACTGCCGGCATCGTCGGCGGCATGGGCCTGATTCCCGGTATGCCGCATATCGCATTCTTCCTGCTGGCCGCCACGCTCGGCGGCGGCGCCTATATCATTTCCAAGCGCGCCAAGGCGGCCGCGACCGTGGCGCCGGTGGTCGAAGCGCCGGTGGCGGCACCGGAACAGGAAGAGGCAAGCTGGCAAGACATCATGCCGGTCGATACCCTCGGCCTCGAAGTCGGCTATCGCCTGATTCCACTGGTCGATAAAGGGCAGGGCGGCGAACTGCTCAAGCGCATCAAGGGCATCCGCAAGAAATTTGCACAGGAAGTCGGCTTTCTGGCGCCGCCCGTCCATATCCGCGACAACCTCGAGCTGCGGCCGTCGGCCTACAGCATCACGCTCAAGGGCGTTGAAATCGGCAACGGCGAAGCCAATAACGGCCAGTTCCTGGCGATCAATCCCGGCATGGCCAGCGGCGTGCTGCCCGGCACGGCGACCAAGGATCCGGCCTTCGGTTTGCCTGCGACCTGGATCGATGCCTCGCTGCGCGACCAGGCGCAAAGCATGGGCTACACCGTGGTCGATGCTGGTACCGTGATTGCCACGCACATGAATCATCTGATTACCAGCCACGCCGCCGATTTGCTGGGCCGCACGGAAGTGCAAAACCTGCTCGACCATCTGGCCAAGGACACGCCGAAGCTGGTCGAAGATCTGGTGCCGAAGATGATTTCGCTGTCGGCGCTGCAAAAAGTGCTGCAAAACCTGCTGATCGAAGGCGTGCATATCCGCGATATGCGCACCATTATCGAAACCCTGGCCGAAAATACGCCGACCGTGCACGATGCCGGCGAACTGACGGCGCTGGTACGCATCGCCCTCGGTCGCGCCATCGTCCAGCAACTGTTCCCGCAAGCGGCGGAATTGCCGGTGATGACGCTCGATAACCGTCTCGAACGTTTGCTGATGCAGGCCTTGGCTGCCTCGGGCGCGGACGGCTCCGGCATCGAGCCCGGGCTGGCCGACACGATTACCCAGCAGGCAAGCAGTGCCACCAAGGTCCAGGAAAATCTTGGCCATACGCCGGTCTTGCTGGTGCCGGCGCCGCTGCGCACGCTGCTGGCGCGCTTCCTGCGCCGCAGCCTGCCGCAGGTGAAAGTGTTGTCCCATTCCGAAATTCCCGACTCAAAATCGATTAGAGTTACCAGCCTAGTTGGAGGCCAAGCATGAACGTTAAAAAATTCACTGGACAGACTTCTCGTGAGGCCCTGCGCCGCGTGCGCGAGGCACTCGGTGCCGATGCCGTCATTTTGTCGAACCGCGTGGTGGACGGCATTGTCGAGATTCTGGCCCTGGCCAACGACGATATCTCTTCGCTGGCGCCGGCCGCGCCGCAGCGTCCGCGCGAAGCGCCGGTCGCCTACTCGCAGCCAGAGCCCAAGCGCGCCAGCCTGCCAGCGGAACCGAAACGTGCCAGCTATGCCGGGCAAGCCGCCGGCCTGGCCGCGCCGCTTCAGCTGGCCAATGATGAACCCCAGTTTTCCAGCACGCTCAGCGGCAACGGCAATGGCATGGCCAACATCATGCCCAGCGCTGCCTTGGGCAACGTTGAAATGCAGGAGATGAAAAACGAGATCCGCGCCATGCGCGGCATGATGGAAACCCAGCTGGCTGAACTGGCATGGAGTTCGACCCAGCGCCGCGAACCGCAAAAGACGGCTGTCCTGCGCGAAATCCTGGCTGCCGGCTTTAGCGCCAGCCTGGCGCGCTATCTGATCGAAAAGCTGCCGGCCGATAAAAGCGAAGCCGATAGCATCCGTTGGGTCAAATCGGTCTTGCGCCGCAATCTGGCGACCATGAATAATGAAAACGAAGTGCTCGAAAGAGGCGGCGTGTTTGCCCTGGTCGGCCCGACCGGTGTCGGCAAGACCACCAGCACGGCGAAACTGGCGGCGCGCTGCGTGATGCGGCACGGTACCGACAAGCTGGCGCTGATCACCACCGACGGCTACCGTATCGGCGGTCACGAGCAATTGCGCATTTACGGCAAAATCCTCGGCGTCATGGTTCATTCGGTCAAGGATGAGGCTGACCTTCGGATCGCGCTCAAGGAGTTGAAAGGCAAGCACACCGTGCTGATCGACACGGTCGGCGTTTCGCAGCGCGACCGTATGGTGGCCGAGCAGATTGCGATGCTGTCCGGCTCCGGCGTCGACGTTAAGCGTCTGTTGTGCCTGAACGCGACCTCGACCGGCGACACACTCAACGAAGTGGTGCGCGCCTATCAGGGCAGCGGCCTGGCCGGCTGCATCATGACCAAGCTCGACGAAGCGGCCAGCATCGGTAGCGTGCTCGACGTCGTGATCCGGCAAAAACTCAATATGTATTACGTCTCGAACGGCCAGCGCGTACCGGAAGATCTGCATCTGGCCGATGCGCCGTACCTGATCGACCGTGCCTTCAAGCTCAAGCGCGAGAGCGCGCCGTTCCAGTACCAGGATGCCGAATTGCCGCTGGTGATGGCCAATACCAGCAATGCCAGCAACGATCGCAGCCTGCGTGAGGTCAACCTTGGCTAATTTCGATTTCGATCAGGCCGAAGGCCTGCGTCGTATGCTGGCCGGACCGCGGCCGCGCATCGTGACATTTTTATCGGCCATGATCAGCGACGACAAGGAAGCCATGCTGGTCAATCTCGGCGCTTCGCTGGTGCAGGCCGGCAGCGATGCGGTACTGCTTGACGTTTGTGCCGGCGGCGGCGTGAGCAGCCGCCTCGGCGTGGCGCCGCCGGCGACCCTGGTCGATGTCGCCCGCCAGGAATGCGGCATGGAGCAGGCTGTGCAAACGACGCCGCAGGGGTTCGGCGTGGCGCGCATGGCGCGCGGCACCCAGTTGAGCGAGACCCGCAAGGCGGCCGACGATGTCCGTCGCCTGGGAAATGCATTCGATGAGCTGGCCAAGCAAAGCGGGATTGTGCTGATCGACGGCGAATTCGATCCCGCTATCGGTTTTCCGGTGCCGGCCATGGCAAGCGGCGAGATTGTGGTCCAGGTTTCCGGCAGCGCAGCCTCGATCAAGGCCGCCTATTGCCTGGTCAAGGCCCTGAATCGGGAACTGGGCAAGCGCTCATTCGGCATTTTGGTAACCGGCAGCTCCGAAAATGAGGCAAAAGTGGTGTACGATAATATGGCGCTGGCGGCCAGCCGCTATCTGGCCGTGCAATTGACGTCGATGGGCTCGGTGCCGAGCGACGAATATCTGACCAAGGCCGCGCGTCTGGGACGGGCGGTCGTGGACGCGTTTCCGATGGCGGGCGCCTCGGTCGCTTTTCGGCGCCTGGCTGAACGTTTTGCGCTACCTTATGCGCCGGCGGCCGGCCTGGGCGGGTAAAATAGCAAAAAATGCAAAGACGCGGTGTTCGGGCCGGGGACGGGGGGAGTGACCATGACCAAATTGAGCGATTAAAATAACGATAAATATGATGTATACGGTCAAAGGGAAGTCGGACAAAAATTACCTCCTCACCGAGCACATGCCCTTGGTGCGTAAGCTTGCGCACCATATGAAAGCGAAGCTGCCGCCCAGTGTCGAGGTCGACGACTTGATCCAGGCCGGCATGATCGGCCTGCTCGACGCCATCAGCCGCTACGAAGATACGCACGGCGCCCAATTTGAAACGTATGCGGTGTTGCGGGTGCGCGGCGCGATGCTCGATGAATTGCGCAATTGCGACTGGCTGCCGCGTTCGATGCGGCAGAACATGCGCAAGATCGAAGTGGCCATGAGCACCCTCCAGCAGCGCCTGGGGCACCCGCCGACCGAATCGGAAGTGGCCAAGCTGCTCAAGATGACTCTGGCCGAATACCAGGACATGCTGTCCGACGGCGGCGGCCATCAACTGGTCTACTACGAAGACTTTCACGATAACGAAGGCAACGACAGTTTTCTCGACCGCCATTTCGTCGACGAATCGAGCGATCCCCTGCACAGCCTGCTTGAGGGCGATTTCCGGCAGGCCGTGATCTCGGCCATCGATGCCTTGCCCGAGCGCGAAAAACTGCTGATGGGCCTGTACTACGAACAGGAATTGAATCTCAAGGAAATCGGCGCGGTGATGGGTGTTTCCGAATCGCGGGTCAGTCAATTGCATACCCAGGCTGTGGCACGCTTGCGGGCGGCGTTACGGGAGCAGACATGGACTGGACCAGCCTGATCGGCCTGGCGCTTGCGCTGGGCGGTATTTTCGTAGGACAAACTCTTGAAGGCACCAAGCTCGGTCTGCTGCTGCAGCCGGCGGCTTTCCTGATCGTGGTGGTCGGCACCTTTGGCGCGGTGCTGCTGCAAAGCCGCCGGGCCTGCGTGCTGCGCGGCCTGGGCATGCTGCGCTGGGTGTTTTTCCCGCCCAGGGACAGGCGCCGCCAGCTGGCCAGCGATATCAGCGCCTGGGGCATGACGGCGCGCCGCGAAGGCTTGCTGAGCCTGGAGCAGTTTGCCGACAACAGCAACGATCCGTTCGTGACCAAGGGCTTGCGGCTGGTGGTCGACGGCATCAATCCGCTGAAGATGCGCGAGATTTTCGATATCGATATCTCGGCTTTCGAAAGCGACGAGCGGCAGGCGATCAAGATCTGGGAGTCGGCCGGCGGTTATTCGCCGACCATCGGCATTCTTGGCGCGGTGCTGGGCCTCATTCACGTGATGGAAAATCTGTCCAATCCGAGCGCCCTTGGCGGCGGCATCGCAGTCGCTTTCGTCTCGACCATTTATGGCGTGGGCCTGGCCAATCTGTTTTTCCTGCCGATCGCCGGCAAGCTCAAGGCCATCGTCGGCCGCCAGGTTACCGAGCGCGAGATCCTGTCGGCCGTGTTCATCGATATTTCGGGCGGCGACAACGCGCGCGTGATCGAAGAACGCATTGCCACCTTGATGCGGTAGCCGTCACCATGGCGCGCAAAACTTACGACGAGCGGCAAGATGAAGCGCACGATCGCGATCGCTGGATCGTCTCGTATGCCGATTTCATTACGCTGCTGTTTGCTTTTTTTGTCGTCATGTATGCGATGTCTTCGGTCAACGAAGGCAAGTACCGCGATTTCTCCGATGCCCTCGGCACCGCTTTCGGCGTCAATCCGCTGGCCCGGCCCGATTTCGGCGTGGTGCCGCCGGCGCCGCCGGCCATCGGCATGAAGCGCCGCAGCAGCGATCTGGCACTGCGCCGCGACAAGGAAGCCTTGACCGGGATTGCCCGCGATTTGCAAAAATTGCTGGCGCCGCTGGTGCGCGACGGCACCGTCCGGGTCACGCAAAACGGCCGCGGGGTAGTAGTCGAGATCAATGCCAGCGTTTTATTTGCGCCGGGCGATGCCCGCCTGACCGAACAGTCGGGCGCGGCCCTGAAAGCCGTTGCGGCGATCCTGAAGGACGACAACCATGAAATCCAGGTTGAAGGCCATTCCGATAATATTCCGATCAACAGTCCGGCGTTCCCGTCGAACTGGGAATTGTCGGCCGTGCGGGCCGGCACCGTGGTGCGTCTGTTTATCAATAACGGCGTGGCCGAACAGCGTCTGACGGCCGTCGGCCGCGGCCCCAATCTGCCGGTGGCGTCCAATGACACGCCGCAGGGCCGTGCGCGCAACCGGCGCGTCAGCGTCACCATCTTCTCCAAGCTGCCGGACCCGGCCACGCCGGTGCCGATCGGCCCGACTTCAGCCAAGTAAATTCCTCGTCGGACTCGCTGCGCGCTTCCTTCTTGCATTGCGCGCAATGGCGGCCTGCGGCCTGTCTTTTCTGGCCGCCTGCGGCAATGAACGGGTTTGATCGATGGGCTCGGCCGATCGATTCGGAGGCGTGCCGGAGACCGGTGCTGCGAGATGGATAAAGAGAAATCGCTGGCGTGAAGGGCGAGGCAAAGTGGTCGCCGCACCGCTACAGCGGCCGGCGGCGCCGCGTTTAGCCGATCACGAGGTGGCGGTGGGTCGCCATGCTTTTTGCCTGGCCGTCGCGGCCGTAGACATTGTTTTGTTGCGAGGATATTTTCAAGGCCGAGATGGCGCCCTGATTGTGCGCCAGTTGCTTATTGATCAGCAAGCCGTTGACGCGGTTGAGTTCCTTGGCCTTTTTGCCAAATTCCAATAATTTTTTCCAGTACGATGCCACGTTCTCATCGGCTTGCAGGGCGGCGCGCATGCTGTTGTCGTCGGTCGGCAAGCCGGCCTTTTCCAGTGCGGCATGGCGTGCATTGGCATGCGCTCCCATGTGCATGAGCAGCTCGTTTTTGATCTCGGTAATGGCGGACAGCGCTTCAATATCGGCCTTGATTAAATGCGCCTGTTCTTCTTGCATTACAGCCAGCAAGTTTTCCATGGTCTGGCATTCTTGAGGCAAGGTATCAAAAATTGGAGTGGCCACAATATTCTCTAAAAAAATACCGCTTATGCTTCGCGTTTGCGGGAGTGCAGTAAATCCTTGACGGTATCGAGCAAGCCATCGGCGACCTTGTCCGAATTGACTTGAAATTGACCATCGGCGATTGCGAGTTTTATCTTCTCTACTTTTTGCGTGTCGAACACAGCCGTGGTGGTGATCTGACGATCGATTTCCATCACCTGCGGCGACAGGCTGACATTGGTCGACTGCTGGACCACCACCGCTGCGGCTTTTTCTGTGCTCGGGGCGTTATTGGCGTTGGCGGTCTGTGTCTGCCCTATTGTCGTGGTTTGCGGACTTTTTACGGCATCAGTAATTTTCACAGCATCATCCTCGTTTGAGCGGAGTCCAAACCCCGGGATATGGCTAATTAACGACGGCTGCGGAAATAACTTTAGCGAAAACTCGGTAAAGTTATGCTTTTTGCAAAAAAATAATTGCGCTTGATGCGTCCGACTCGTTGGAGTATTTTTTTGTCGATTTTAATTTTTTTGCGGGCTTCAGTTTACCACTTCCACCAGCCCGCCTGCTTTGGCAATTCCCGAAATTTGTTTGCCTGCTTCAGTTTTTAATTGGACAAGTTGGCCTTCCTTTGCGTTCCCCAGAGCACGAGCTTCTGTCGAGACGCTAAATCCTTTACCGCTGGCAATTACATGCACCATCTGCCCGAGCTGAATGACGGGTACGCTGCGCAGCGTGTCCTGGCGTAAAGCGGCGCCGGCCTGGATCGAAATGCTCAAGACCCGGCCTTCGGCCTGGCTGACATCGGTAACCAAACCGGCCGGCATGGCCGTCAAGTCGCCCTGCATCCTGGTCAGTTGCGCGCTGCTGATCGGCTGGCCGGCCGTCAAGGGCACGGCGGCGATGAAATAGTTGCCGGTGACTGTTACCTTGGCTTGTATATACCGGACCCATGCCGGTGCCGTGCAGCGCACGCCGACCGTGGTCTTGCCCCAGGCGCGATTGCCACTGGGAAAGAAAGCTTCAGGCTGCGGGCAGGCCGACGGCAGCGAGCGGGCGTCCGGCGCGCTCACGCTGATGCTCGCCTTGCCCGGCAAGGCGGCGGTCTGCACTTTCAAAAACTGTTCGATGAGGGCCGTCATGACGGCCGGATCCTGGTGCGCCGGCATTTGCGTCGGCGTCGGCACTGGCGCTGCTGCCTGCGCCAGTGCGGCGCCCGTGGCAAGCAGCAGGCAGGCGAGCAGGCCGGCGCGCAGGCCGCTGTACAGGCCGGTGAGCAGGGACGGGGCGAAGGGGGGCGGTAGCAGTTTCATAATGTGTCGGCAATAGGACCAAGCTTATTGTAATAGTCGGGGCCGCCGCTTAAAGCGCGAATAGCACCTTAATATGCGGTCTTTTTAAGCGATGCATTGCTTTCAAGCAGGAATATTATCGAGGCTGTCAGAATATTTATTTGCCTGGCTGCTACAGATAACGGGTGCATAGCCGCTGAGTCAGTGCTTGGGAGAACGATATGAGTGGAAAGCTCGACGATTATTTACGCTTTAATGAAACGGCGCTGAATTTGCGCGCCCAGCGTCAGCAAGTCCTCGCTTCCAATATCGCCAATGCCGACACGCCTAATTACAAGGCGCGTGACATCGATTTCAACAGCACCCTGCAGGCAGCCCTGGACAAGAAAACCAGTGCGCAGAGCAGTTCGCAAACGCCGTTGACGATGACGGCGCCGCCGCATATGCCCGGCAGCGCGGACGGGACCGAGGATGCGACGCTGCTCTATCGCGGTGTGATACAGGGCAGCGCCGACAACAATACGGTCGACATGGATGTTGAGCGTGCGCAATTTGCCGACAATGCGCTGCGCTACGAAGCCGGCTTGACGATGGTGAGCATGCAGATCAAAAACATGCTGGCCGCAATCCAGGGCGGCAATTAAAGCGCTGTGCTAGCGAACAAGAAAGAGTAATCCATCATGTCCTTATTCAGTGTCTTTAATGTTTCCGCTTCCGGCATGAGTGCGCAGTCGCTGCGCCTGAATACGACGGCCAGCAATCTGGCCAACGCCGACAGCGTTACCAGCTCGAACGGTACGCCGTACAAGGCCAAGAGCGTCATTTTCAGCGCCGAAGCGATCGACGAGACCCAGGCTACCGGAGTCAAGGTCAATGCCGTGATCGAAGACCAGAGCGCGCCGAAACTGGTCTACGACCCCAAGCATCCGCTGGCCGACGCCAAGGGTTATGTGGCCATGCCGAATGTGAATGTGGTGGAGGAAATGGTGAATATGCTGTCGGCCTCGCGCTCGTACCAGAACAATGTGGAGACGATGAATGCGGCGAAAACGATGGCCTTGAAGACCTTGACGATAGGCCAGTGATAATGGTCGCCAGAGCGCGGCAAGAAGCAGGCAGTTGAAAAATAAACGGATAGTTCAAAATCAAAGAAGGAACAGCCATGACGACAGTATCTGAAGTGTCTCCCAGCCTGCAGGCGACGATGAATGGCAGCACTACGGCCAAAACCACGACCCAGGCGGCGCAAGACCAGTTCATGACGTTGCTGGTGACGCAGATGAAAAATCAGGATCCGCTCAATCCGATGGACAACGCGCAAGTGACCAGTCAGCTGGCGCAGTTGCAGACGGTGACCGGGATTAACAAGCTCAATACTTCGCTGTCGACGATGATGGGCAGCGCCCAGACGACGCAGTCGCTGGGCATGATAGGCAAAGGCGTGCTGGTCGACGGCAATAGCCTCAATCTGGTCAACGGCCAGGGGCCGCTCGGCTTTAATATGGCCAATTCCGCCGCCGATGTGTCGCTCACCATCAGGAATGCGGCCGGTGCCGTGGTGCGCACGGTCGATCTCGGGGCGCAAAAAGCCGGGTCCCTGCCATATATGTGGGATGGCAAGAATGATGCCGGCGTGGTCCAGGCCGATGGCGCCTATTCCTTCACCGTCAATGCCATGTCGACCAATGGCGCGGCAGTCGATGGTGCCACGCCGCTGACCTTTGACACGATTGCCAGTGTGACTACCGGCACCACCGGTGCGACCCTCAATCTTGCGCACAACGGTACGAAGAGTTTGAACGACATCCGCCAAGTCTTGTGATAGACGCCGCATATTTAGCCAGGAGAATACAATGAGTTTCCAACAAGGATTGAGTGGTTTGAACGGAGCGTCCAAATCGCTCGACGTCATCGGCAATAACGTCTCCAATGCGAGTACGGTCGGGTTCAAGAATTCGCAGGCACAATTTGCCGATATCTATGCCAACTCGCTCAACGGTGTCGGCGGCTTGCAGGCCGGGATCGGGGTCAAGGTTGCCAAGATTTCTCAGCAATTTAGCCAGGGGAATATCGAGACATCGACCAATCCGCTCGATCTGGCCATCAACGGCGGCGGTTTTTTCCGCATGAACTTGAATGGCACTACCGAATATACGCGCAACGGCCAGTTCGAACTCGACAAAAACGGTTATCTGGTCAACGCCCAGAGCGCCAAGCTGACCGGCTATAACGCCGATTCCAGCGGCGTCATTTCGACCGGCACCCCGCAGCCGATCAAGATCAATACCGCCGATCTGGCGCCGGTGCAGACGACCACTGAAAATATCGTCATGAACCTCGATTCGCACAGCGCGGTGCCGACCGTCACGCCATTCGACGCCGCCGATGCCCAGACCTATAACAAGACGGTGCCGATCAATGTCTACGACAGTCTCGGCAACACTCATGTGATGCAGACGTATTACGTCAAGACCGCGCCCAATACCTGGGCTGTGTATGCCGGTGTCGACGGTACCGAAATCACCAAGCTCGACGCCACGGCCAAGGCCGAGGCGGCAGTGACGATGCCATTGAACGCCTCGAACGCCAATGCGGTCGTGGTGGCGGCATGGGCCGGCACCCAGGCGGCGATCAACAAGGCCAATGTCGATGCCCAGGCGGCGACGTCGGCGGCGGCGGCCCTGCCCAACGGCACGGCGGCGGAACAGCTGATTTACAATCAGGCCAATGCGGCGGCGGCGGCGGCCACGGCCAAGGTCGTGACCGACCAGGCCGCCTATGATGCCGCGGTCGATCCGGCCGGGCCGTTGACGGCCTCGGTGGCCTCGGCCATGGGCCTGGTCAACGCGACTGCGGCCTCGGTGGCCGCTGTAGCGGCGTCGACGGTTCCGGGACGCCAGGTCGGCACCGTGATCTTCGATTCGAACGGCAGCATCGATACGGTCGCCATGAGCAAATATGCGGTGCCGCCGCAGACCTTGCCGCTGTCGGTGACGCTGCCGATCTATCCGGCTACCGGCGCCACCAGCCCGTTCACGGTGGCCGTGAATCTGAAGGATACGACCCAGTACGGCGGCGCCGATCCGCTCAATCCGTCCTCGACCTTGACCTCGAATACCCAGGACGGCTATACCGCTGGCCACCTGACCAGTTTCGCCACCGGTCAGGACGGCACGATTCTCGGTACGTACAGCAACGGCGCCTCGCATGTGCTGGGGCAGGTCGTGCTGGCCAATTTTGCCGATCCGAATGGCCTGACGCCGCTTGGCAACAATGCCTGGGCCGAGTCGCCGCAATCGGGCCAGCCCATCGTTGGCGTTCCCGATACCGGCAGCCTGGGCGTGCTCGAATCGTCGAGCACCGAAAGTTCGAATGTCGATCTGACGGCCGAACTGGTCAACATGATTACTGCGCAGCGTGTCTATCAGGCCAATGCGCAGTCGATCAAGACCGAAGATTCGATCATGCAGACCCTCGTCAATTTGCGCTGAGTTGAATATTGCTTAACTTGTCGCGCAACCAGCAAACGCGTGCGCATCGCCAGGCGGTGCGCGCGCCGCAGGAGAATACATGGACCGCCTGATTTATACCGCCATGACTGGCGCCAAGCACATCATGGAGCAGCAGGCCAATACCGCCAACAATCTGGCCAATGCCTCCACCACCGGCTTTCGCGCACAGCTCGATTCGTTTCGCGCGGTGCCGATTCTCGGCGATGGCTACGCGACCCGGGCTTACGTGGTCGATGCCACGGTCGGCACCGATTTTACGCAGGGCTCCCTGCAGCAGACCGGGCGCGACCTCGATGTGGCGGTGCAGGGCAAGGGCTGGCTGGCCGTTACCCTGGCCGATGGCAGCGAAGCCTATACGCGGGCCGGCGGTCTGCAGGTCGACGTCAACGGCGTGCTGACCTCGCAAGGCGGCTTGCCGATCGCCGGCGAGAATGGCTTGATCACGATTCCGCCGCGCGGCCTGGTCGCTATCGGCAGTGACGGCACCCTGACGTCGAATGCCAACGGCACGCAGGCAGGACAGGTCACGACGCTGGGCCGCCTCAAGCTCGTCAATCCGCCCGATGCCAATATGGTGCGCGGCGACGATGGCCTGTTCCGCCAGAAAAGCGGCGCCAAGGCCGATTTCGACCCCAATGTGAAGATTGCCAGCGGCATGCTGGAAGGCTCGAATGTCAATGTCGTCGAGTCGATGGTCACCATGATCAGCCTGGGCCGCTCGTTCGAGACGCAAATGAGTATGTTGAAGAATGCCGAGAGCAATGCGCAAAAAGCCGGTCAGATCTTGGCTTTGAGTTAGGCCAATTAGGTGCATGATGTAAGTCATACTGCGAAGCCATGCTGCGTGAATCCGCGCCAGGGCACGACAAGGAAAGTTGGGAGAAAAAAATGATTCGTTCGCTTTGGATTTCGAAAACCGGTCTCGAAGGTCAGCAGACCCAGATGGATGTCACCTCGAATAATCTGGCCAACGTCAGCACCAACGGATTCAAGCGTTCGCGCGTCGTGTTCGAGGACTTGCTGTACCAAAATATGCGGCAGCCAGGTGGTCAGGCAACGCAGCAGACGCAATTGCCGTCCGGACTGCAAATCGGTACCGGTGTGCGCCCGGTTGCCACCGAACGCATTTTTACCGAAGGTAATCCGCAACAAACGGGCAATGATAAAGATGTCATGATTAACGGTAACGGCTTCTTCCAGGTCTTGCTGCCTGACGGCACCGCCGCGTATACGCGCAACGGTTCTTTCCAGGTCGACAGCCAGGGCCAGCTGGTGACGTCGTCTGGCTATCCCTTGCAGCCAGCCCTGACGATTCCGGCCGATACCCAAAGCATTACCGTCGGCACCGATGGCACGGTCTCGGTCAAGCAAGCCGGCAGTGCCACGCCGGTGCAGGTCGGGGCATTGCAGGTGACGACTTTCATCAACCCGGCCGGCCTCGAATCGAAAGGTGAAAATCTGTATGTCGAATCGGGCGCCTCCGGCACGCCGAACACCAATACGCCAGGCACGAACGGCGCCGGAACGCTGACGCAGGGCTTTGTCGAGGCTTCGAACGTGAATGTGGTCGAGGAAATGGTCAACATGATCCAGACCCAGCGTTCGTATGAGCTCAACAGCAAGGCGATTACGACTTCGGACCAGATGCTGCAAAAACTGGCGCAAATGTAAGATTTAGAGTGAAAACGCTATGACACGCCTCGCCCACCGCCTTTCCGTTCATGTGACCATTGTCGCCGTTGCCATGCTCGCCGGCGCCTGCACCGTGATCCCGACTTCGATCGTGCGCCAGCCGCGCACAAGTCTGCCTCTGCCGGTGGCGCCAGCCGAGAGCACGCCGGGCGCCATTTTCCAGGCCAACAACAGCCGGCCCCTGTTTGAAGATCGCCGCGCGCGCCAGGTCGGCGATCTGGTGGTCATTACCATCAGCGAAAAAACCAGCGCCGCCAAGGCCGGCGGCAATACCGGCAGCAAGACGGCCAGCGTTGCGTTCAACAGTCCGCTGGCGGCCAGTTACGGCGGCTCGATGGATTCCTCGACCAATAACAAACTCGAAGACAAGGCCGGGGCGACTTCGAGCAATAACTTTACCGGCACGATTAGCGTGACCGTGATTAAAGTGCTATCGAATGGCAATATGGTGGTCGCCGGCGAAAAACAGGTGGCCCTCGACCGCGGTACCGAATTCATCCGTTTTTCCGGCGTGATCAGTCCTGACATGATTGGTGCCGGCAACGTCGTGCCGTCGACGCAGGTGGCCGATGCCCGCATCGAATACCGCACCAACAGCACGATCGATTCGGCCGAATTCCGCTCGCTGCTGACGCGCTTGTATCTGAGTCAAACGCCATTTTAGGATTTGCTATGAATTACCTTCCAGTCTCCCTCTCGAAAATGGCGCGAAGCGCAGCAGTCCTGCTGGCTTTGGCGATGTGCCTGCCTGCCGCGCAGGCCGAGCGGCTCAAGGACCTGGCGGAGATTCAAGGCGTACGCGAAAATCAGCTGATCGGTTACAGCATCGTGGTCGGTCTCGACGGCACCGGCGACCAGACCACGCAAACTCCTTTTACCGTCAGCAGCATGATGGCGATGTTGCAGCAATTGGGGGTGCATCTGCCGACCGGCACCAATTTGCAATTGAAAAATGTCGCCGCCGTGGTCGTTACGGCCTCGCTGCCGGCCTTCGCGCGGCCGGGACAGACGATCGACGTCACCGTTTCGTCTATCGGTAATGCCAAGAGCCTGCACGGCGGTACCTTGCTGATGTCGCCGCTGAAAGGCGCCGATGGCCAGACCTATGCCGTGGCCCAGGGCAATCTGGTGGTCGGCGGCGTCGGTGCCGCTGCCAACGGTGCCAAGGTCCAGATCAATCATACGAGCGTGGGCCGCATTTCCGGCGGCGCCACGGTTGAGCGCGCAGTCAGTTCGACGCTGGGCGCCGGCAATATCATCAATCTCGAATTGAAGAGCATGGATTTTTCGACTGCCAGCCGGGTCGTCGATGCGATCAACCAGCATTTTGGTCCCGATACCGCCGCCGCTCTCGATGGCCGCGTGATCAGCGTGCGTTCGCCGGCGATCAGCGATCAGCGCGTCGCCTTCATCGGCGCCTTGCAGGATTTGAACGTCAGCCCGGCACAGGCGATTGCCAAGGTTGTTCTGAATGCCCGCACCGGCTCGGTGGTCATGAACCAGATGGTGTCGCTCGACAGTTGCGCGGTTTCGCACGGCAATCTGTCGGTCACGATCAGCACCGAACCGAGCGTCAGCCAGCCCGGGCCGTTTTCGGAAGGGCAGACCGTGGTCACGAAAAGTTCGCAAATCGATATCAAGAAAGATCCCGGCCAGGTGGTATTGCTGAAGGCCGGCGCTTCGCTGTCCGAGGTCGTCAAAGCCTTGAATGCGATCGGCGCCTCGCCTCAGGATCTGCTGGCAATTTTACAAGCGATGAAGACGGCCGGCGCCCTGCATGCCGAGCTGGAAATCATTTAAGGAAGGCGAAACCCTATGGTCATGCCCACCGATACCACGAACAGCCTGGCGCTCGACGCGCGCGGCATGAACGCGCTCAAGCAATCGGCGCACCAAAAGTCGCCCGAGGCGCTGAAGGCAGCGGCGACGCAGTTCGAAGCGATGTTCCTGAACATGATCATGAAGAGCATGCGCGAAGCGTCGCCGCAGGACGGGCCGATGGACAGCCAGGAAACCAAGACTTATACCACCATGCTGGACCAGCAGTTAAGCCAGACCCTGGCCAAGCGCGGCGTCGGCCTGGCCGACATGATGATCAAGCAAATGACGATTCACGGCCTGGGCGGGACTACCGCTGGCGGCACCGATGCCGCCGCGGCCGCAAACGGCCCTGCCAGTGCGCTCGATGCGCTCAACGAAGCGGCGGTGGCGGCCGGCGGCCTGGTTCCCAAGCTCGGCGACGCCGGTCTTGGCGGTTTGCGTGGGGTCAATCCCGATGCCATGCAGGGCCAAAAAAATGCGCTCGATGCCCCGCGTCCGGTCAGCGGCAAGGCCGCCCACATTCAAGCCTTCCAGGATAAATTGGGGGCCGATGCCGAGGCGGCCAGCCGCGCCACCGGCATCCCGGCCAAGTTCATGCTGGGGCAGGCAGCCCTTGAAAGCGGCTGGGGCAAGCGCGAGATCATCGCCCGTAACGGCACCCCAAGCCACAATTTATTCGGCATCAAAGCCGGTCCTTCGTGGAAGGGCAAGGTGGTCAGCGCCGTCACCACCGAATACGTCAACGGCGTGCCGCAAACCAGAGTGGAAAAATTCCGCGCCTATTCCAGTTATAGCGAGGCGTTTAACGATTATGCAAAGTTATTAAAAAGCAATCCTCGCTACGATAGCGTAATTGCTAATGCGCAAGATGCGGCCAGTTTCGCCCGCGGCTTGCAGCGCGCCGGCTATGCGACCGATCCGCATTACGCGGCAAAATTGAGCCGGATTATCAATCACTCGCTGGCCTGAGAAAAGCGGCGGGAAGAGGGCGGAAAAACGGCGGAAAAGCGGCGTAATAAGGTGTAATAAGGCGCTAGCGACGCAAAACGGCGCAAAATGGCAACAACGGCGTCCGGCGGCGACGCAAAGGCAGGCATGAATTAAAGTTTTTCTTGCTCCGGCCGTAGACAACGATAAGTCAAAGAAAAACTGATTATGACATCGAATATCCTCAGCATCGGCAAATCGGGATTGTACGCAGCCCAGGTCGGCATCGACACGACCGGGCACAATATCGCCAACGTCAATGTTGAAGGTTATAGCCGTCAGACGGTATTGCAGCAGGCCTCGCTGGCCACGACGGCCGGCTTTGGCTATATCGGTACCGGGACGCAGATTTCATCGATCAAGCGCGTCTACAGCAGTTTTTTGGATAACCAGGTCTTGAATTCGCAAAGCAGCAGCAGCTCGCTCAATAACAATCTGACGCAGATCAGCCAGATCGACAATATGCTGGCCGATTCGACTTCGGGCCTGACGCCGGCATTGCAGGGTTTCTTTGCCAGTGTCCAGGATTTGAGTACGAGTCCGACCGATGCCCGCCAGTCGCTGATGTCGTCCGGCGAATCGCTGGCTGCTCGCTTTCAAAGTCTCAACAGTCAATTGCAGACCATGCGCGATGGCGTCAACAGCGAAGTCACGAGCAGCGTGACCTCGATCAATTCGATCTCGGCGCAAATTGCGACCCTGAACAAATCGATTGTGGCGGCCAGTGCCGGCAGCAACAACCCGCCTAACGATTTGCTCGACAAACGCGATCAGCTGGTGGCGCAGCTGAGCAAATTTACCGCGGTTGCGGTCGGCAGGCAGCCGGACAGCAGCTACAATATTTCGATCGGCAATGGTCTGCCGCTGGTGATGGGCAGTCAGTCGTATCAGCTGGCGGCCATCGCTTCAAGTACCGATCCCACGCGCATCGAAATCGGTTACGTCACCGGCGGCAAGGTGTCGTCGCTGTCCGACACGGCGCTGTCGGGCGGCAGCCTCGGCGGCCTGCTCGATTTCCGGACCAACTCGCTCGATGCAAGCCAGAATGCCCTGGGCCGGATCGCCATCACGCTGGCCGACAAGTTCAACGAGCAGCATAAACTGGGCATCGATGCCAACGGCGATCCTGGCGGGGCATTTTTTAACGAAGCTGCGCCGTTGGTGTCGGCCGGCGTCAATAACGATACCGGCAGTACGGCCGTCGCCACCGCCACGATCAGCGATTCCAGCGCGCTCACCAATAGCGACTACAAGGTGCGCTACGAGGGCAGTCCGCCGCAATATACGATTACCGCCGTGCCGGACGGGCACGCGGTTCCGCTCGGCCAGTCGCCGATTGCGACCACCATCGGCGGCGTCGATATTGCGATCAACGGCACCTCGACAGTCGGCGACGAATTCATGATCAGGCCGACCATCGAGGGGGCGGCGATGTTTACCATGGCGATCAGCGACCGTACGCAGATCGCGGCGGCGGCGCCGATCGTCACTTCTGCGGCCACCGGCAATACCGGCAGCGGCGCCATCAGCGCCGGCAGCGTCAGCACCGGCTTTACCTCGGCATCGGTGACGCCGAGCGTGAAAATGACGTACGATTCGACGGCGGACGCCTTCAATTTCGATTTCGGCAGCGGGCCGGTGCAGAATGTGACGGTCACCGCCAACGGCGCGGCCGTGGCCGGTTCACCGTTTACGCCGCCGGCGCAGGTGCCGTATACGCCGGGTGCCACGATTTCTTTCGGCAATGTCAATTTTCAGATGAATGGCACGCCTGGCAATGGCGACAGCTTTACCATCGGCCCCAACATCAGCGGCGTCGGCGACAACCGCAACGCTTTGCTGCTGATGGCCTTGCAGACCCAGAAAACGATGGAATCGACCAACGGCCAGCCGACCGCGACCTTTCAAAGCGCCTATGCCTCGCTGGTCAGCGATATCGGCAATACGACCAGCGAATTGAAAGTGACGGCGGCGGCCGGCGATACGCTGCTGGCCTCGAACAAGGCGGCGGTGCAGTCGGTTTCCGGCGTCAATCTCGATGAAGAGGCCGCCAATCTGATCCGTTATCAACAGGCTTATCAGGCTTCGGGTAAAGTGATGCAGACTGCCACCCAAATGTTTAATACCCTTCTTTCGATCGGCGGTTGACGAGAAATCTTATGCGCATCTCTACCAACATGATGTACGACACCGGGGTGTCGCAAATGGGGACGTTGCAGACCAATTTGCTCAAGACCCAGGGCCAGATGTCGACCGGTCGCCGCATGCAAACGCCTTCCGACGACCCGATCGCGGCCTCGCGCGCATTGGAAGTGGCGCAGTCGGACGCCATCAATACCCAGCAGGTGACGAACCGCAATTATGCCAAGACGTCGCTGACCCAGGTGTCGTCGATTCTGACCAGCACCACGACCTTGATTCAGGATGTGCAATCGCTGGCCGTGAGTGCGGCCAATGGCGCGTACAGCAATTCGGAGCGGGCTTCGCTGGCCGCCGAAATGGATGGCCGTTTCGCCGATTTGCTGGCCCTGGCCAATACCGCCGACGGCACCGGCGGCTATCTGTTTGCCGGCTACCGCTCGGACACTCAGCCATTCAGCCAGACCGCTACCGGCGCCACTTATCAAGGCGACCAGGGCCAGCGCCTGCTGCAGGTCGGTTCGTCGCGCCAGATTGCCATCAGCGCTTCCGGCTCCGAGGTGTTTGAGCACAATATGACTGGCAACGGTACCTTCAGCGTCGCCGCCAGCGCCGCCAATACCGGCACCGCCGTGATTCAGTCGAATTCGGTGATCAATGCCGGCGCCATCACGCATCATAACTACGACATTACATTTGCCGTCAGCGGCGGCGCGACCACGTATAGCGTGACCGATAACTCGCTGGTGCCGCCGGCCGCCATTTCGACCGGCGTCCCCTTCGTCAGCGGCGAGCCGATCGCCTTCGACGGCCTGCAAGTCAATCTGACCGGCGTCCCGGCCGATCAGGACAAGGTCTCGGTTGCCCCGAGCCTGACGCAAAGCATCTTCACCACCTTGCGCGACATGATTACGGCGATCGGCAAGCCGGTCACCGATGAGGCCGAGTCGGCCGCGCTGTCGAACAGCCTGGCCACCACCGGCGCCAACCTCAATTCTGCGCTCGACAATGTGCTGTCGATCCAGTCGACCATCGGTTCGAATCTGAAGGAGCTCGATTATCTCGACAGCGCCGGTTCGGACATGACGGTGCAATACGCGGCCACGCTGTCGCAGCTGCAGGACCTCGACTACACCAAAGCCATCTCGTCGCTGTCGCAACAGCAGATCACGCTGGAAGCGGCGCAAAAGGCGTTCAAAGCGACGACCAGCATGTCGCTGTTCAGTCTGCTCTGATCACTGCGTTCCGGTTATTTTTCGGCGGCGCCGCCGCTCTTTGTCTTGGCCGGCGGCAGTTGCCCGACATGCCATTGGCGCGGCAGTTTCCTGACCATTTCTATGCCCTCGTTGAACAGGTGCTCGAACGGCGTGGTCAGATAGGGCAGGGTCAGCATCAATACAAAAAAGCCGGTGGCCAGTGTAATCGGGAAGCCGATGCCGAACAGATTGAGTTGTGGCGCGGCGCGCGTCAAGATGCCGAGGGCGATGTTGACGACCAGGAGCGCGGCAATGATGGGCAAGGCCAGCTGCACGCCGGCGGCAAATACCTGGCCGCCCCAGTTCGCCAGTTGCGCAAAGCCGCCGGCATTGAGCGGCGTGGCCGCGATCGGCAGCGTGCTAAAACTTTCCGCCAGCGCCGACAGCAAGACCAGATGCGCATTCGCGGCCAGAAAAGCCAGGGTTGCCAGCAAGGCTAGAAACTGGCTGATCGCCGATGAGCGGCCTTGCGACTGCGGATCGAAAAAGGTGGCAAAGCCGAGCCCCATGGTCATGCCGGTGACTTCGCCGGCCATCTCGACGGCGGCGAACACGATCCGCATCGAAAACCCCATGGCCAGGCCGACCAGCAATTCCTGGAGCACGATCAGCAGACCGGCCATTGAAAACGGATCGGCGGCCGGCAGCGCAGGCACGATGGGGGCGATGATAATGGCCAGCAAAAGGCCGAGCGCGATTTTTTGCGTGACCGGCACGCTACTGTTGCCGAACAGCGGCGCGGCCGCAATCAGACCGAGGATGCGCGTGAGCGGCCATATCAGGGCGGCCATCCAGGTATTGAGTTCGGCGGAAGAGAAGGTAAGCAAGGCAGGCTGATCAGTAGGCGTGGAAAATCACGGCCGAGCGGGACCGCGGCGGGCTGGCGGACAGCGCGGCGCGCATTTAACCGACCAGGCCGGGAATGCCGGTGAAAACCTGGCGCATGTAGTCGAGCATCACCGACAGCATCCACGGGCCGGCCAGAACCAGGGCGACGAAAATGCCGATCAGCTTGGGAATGAAAGACAGGGTCGATTCGTTGATCTGGGTGGCGGCCTGGAAGATCGAGACGATCAGACCGATGATCAGCGCCACCAGCAGCATCGGCGCGGCCACCATCAGGGTCACTTCCATTGCGTTGCGGCCCAGTGTCATGACGCTTTCCGGAGTCATAGCATTACCTTAATAAAAACTTTGCGAAAGTGATCCCAGCAACAGCTGCCAGCCATCCACCAGCACGAACAGCATCAGCTTGAACGGCAGCGAAATGACGGCCGGCGACATCATCATCATCCCCATCGACATCAGCACGCTGGCCACCACCATGTCGATGATCAGAAACGGAATGAAGATGGCAAAGCCGATCTGAAACGCAGTCTTCAACTCGCTGGTGACGAAGGCCGGTACCAGCACCCGCAGCGGGACATCGTCCGGGCCTTGCAGGGCGGCGTTGTTGGACATCTTGACGAATAGCGCGAGGTCGGCCTGGCGGGTCTGCTTGAGCATGAAGGCCTTCAGCGGCACCACGCCTTTTTCGATTGCCTGCTGCATTGTGATCTTGCTGTCCGACAGCGGCTGGTAGGCATCGACATAAATTTTGTCGAAGGTCGGCCCCATGACGAACAGCGTCAGGAACAGCGCCAGTCCGATCATGACCTGATTGGGCGGCGACGACTGGGTGCCGAGCGCCTGGCGCAGCAGCGAGAGGACGATGATGATGCGGGTGAAGCTGGTCATCATCAACAGCGCCGCCGGCAGGAACGACAGCGCCGTCATCAGTATCAGCGTCTGTACCGACAGCGAATAATTGGTGCCGCCGCCGGCGGCCGGCGTGCTGGTAAACGCCGGCAGGCCGGTATTGACGGCGCCGGCGACCAGCGGCGAAACGAGCAGCAGTGCGGCGAGCAGCAGGCGGGCCACGCGGCCCAGCGGCAGGCGGTCCTGTTTATTGAAGTTTATTGCCATTGCGTTTATCGATCGTTTGTTTGAGCCAGTCGGCAAAGTTGTTGCCGATCGGCTGTCTGGCGTCGGGCTGCAGGTCTTCGGCGAGGCTGGCCGACTCCGGCTTGCTCATGGTCGACAGGGCCGAGACGCGGCCTGGCGCGGTGCCGACCACAATCCACTGGTCGGCGACTTCGACCACCAGAATGCGTTCGCGGCCGCCGAGACTGACGCCGCCGACGATCTTGACGGCGCTGTTACGGGCGATGCCTTTCGGGAAAAATCGTTTCATGGCCCAGGCCGAGCCGGCAATCAGGCCCAGAATCAGCACCAGATACAGCAGCGAACTGAGGAGGCTGCCGGCGGCCGAGCTGTTGGGAACGGCGATGGCGGCGGCGGGGGCGGCGCAAACAGAGGAAAAAACGGTGCTGCCGGCCGCCGCAAGCATGGCGGACAGGCCGCGCGCAAAAGAAAGACGTGTCATTTATTGAGTTTTCGTATCCGTTCGGACGGCGTGATGATATCGGTCAGCCGAATCCCGAACTTGTCGTTGACCACCACCACTTCGCCTTGGGCGATCAGGCAGCCGTTGACCAGCACATCCATCGGTTCCCCCGCAAGGCCATCAAGTTCGACCACCGAACCCTGCGCAAGTTGCAGCAAATTTTTGATCGCGATTTTTGTCCGACCCAGCTCCACCGTCAGCTGAACCGGGATATCGAGAATGAAGTCGATATCGTTATGGGTTTCAGTCTTGTTGGACTGATTCGAAAAATCCTGAAAGACGGCGGCGGCGACGGCGGCAGGCTGGGCCGCCGCCGCTGCTGCTTCGGCTTTTTCCTGTTCGGCGATCGCCGCGCCCCAATCGTCCTCTGCAATTGATTGGTCGTCTTGGTCATCTGCCATGGTGCTTCTCCTATTTTGGTTCCGTGTTGGCGAGCAGTTTCTCGACCTTTAATGCATATTGGCCGTTCAGCAAGCCGTAAGTACATTCCATTACCGGCACGCCGTCGACCGTGGCCGCGATCGTTTCCGGTATATGCAGCGGGATGATGTCGCCGACCCGCATGTTCAGAATTTCGTGGAACGAGCAGCGGGCATCGCCGAGCCGCGCGATCAGCTCGACTTCGGCGATCTGGATTTGCTGCGTCATCAGGCGGATCCAGCGTTTGTCCACTTCCAGCGCTTCGCCTTGCAGGCTCGAGGTCAGCGTGTCGCGGATCGGCTCGATCATCGAATACGGCATGCAAAAGTGGATCTGGCCGCTGACCGAGCCGAGTTCGACGGTGAAGGTCGACGTCACCACCACCTCGTTCGGGGTGGCGATATTGGCGAACTGCGTATTCATTTCGGAGCGGATGTACTCGAACTCGACCGGAAACACCGGTTCCCACGATTTGGTATAGGCTTCGAACACGATATCGAGGATGCGCAGGATGATGCGCTGTTCGGTCTGCGTAAAATCGCGCCCTTCGACCCGTGTATGGAAGCGGCCGTCGCCGCCGAACAGATTGTCGACCAGCAGAAATACCAGGCCCGGATCGAACACCACCAGGGCGGTGCCGCGCAGCGGCTTCATGTGCACCAGATTCAGATTGGTCGGCACCACCAGGTTGCGGATGAATTCGCTGTATTTGGAAACCCGGACCGAACCGACCGATACTTCAGCCGAGCGGCGCAGGAAGTTGAACAGGCCGACCCGCAACAGGCGGGCAAAACGTTCATTGATAATTTCCAGCGTCGGCATCCGGCCGCGCACGATCCGTTCCTGGGTCGCCAGGTTATAGCTGCGCACGCTGGACGCGTCGTCCGGCGCTTGCGCATCATCCTGGTCGCCGTTGACGCCTTTGAGCAGCGCATCGACTTCTTCCTGGGAGAGGAAATTATCAGCCATGGTAGTTTATTGAACGATGAAAGACGTGAAAAAGACGCCGGTCACGTCTTGCGGTTCTCCGCGCGGCGTAAACGGTTGGTTAACTGCGGTAATGATTTCGTCAGACAAAGCTTTTTTTCCTTCTGTCGAGGTCAGCTCCGATGCTTTTTTGCTCGATAACAGCAACAGCAGGCGGCTGCGCACTTGCGGCATATTCGTCTTGATCAATTCGGCCTCTTCGGCATGGTCAACCTGCAAGGTAAAGGCGGTTTGCAAATATTGATCGCCGGATTCTTGCTGCAAATTGACGGTAAATGGCTCGACCGGGACGAAAACCGGTGGTTCGGCCTTTTTTGCCTTATGAGATTTCTTTTCGGGCTCCGCAGAAGCGCTGGCGCCGCTGGCGGCGCTGGCGCCGCGCGTCAGAAACCAGGCTGCGCCGCCGCCGCCGGCGCCGACTACCAAGACGACAGCTGCAATGATGATCATCAATTTTTTCTTGGACTTCGGCTCGGCGCCGTCGGCCTTCATTTTAGGATCAGCTTTCACTATGGTCCTTCATTCGTTTTATGGATTTCCATCATTATGTCATTATCGGCCCGACTTACTCCACAGAAAACGTTGAAAAGAAGGCGCAGCAGGACTCTCTTTTCCTCTTTGATTGCTTATAGGCTTGTTGTTTTGTAAAGTCGAGCGGCAATATGGCCGGCCCACGGACGCCATGCCCCACTTGCAGCCTGTCTTTTTGTTCATTGGCGGCGGCCATGCCGTGCCCGCGTCAACAAGCGCCGCTCGGGCGCTTAGTGAGCACTGAATGAGGCGCGGGCAACGGCTGGCGCGGCCAGCCGGCCGTTTTTGTTGTTAAAAAATCAGGCAAAAGTGTCGACCAGTCCCAGCGAGCCGCTGTTGCTGACGCGCGTGGTGCTGCTGCGCAGCGGCTGCTCGCTGCCCGAGCCGCTGGCCGTGGTATCGAAACGGCCCGCTTGCGGCTGACGCTGTTCGTTGGGCGTGCTCTGCGAATTGCCGGCCATGCTGGTGCCGACCGTGGTCGAGGCCAGCGAGATGCCGGCGTCGTTCATCATGGTGTGCAGTTTCGGCATGGCCGCCTCGAGCGCCGCGCGGACTTCGGGCTGATTGGAATTGAAGCTCGCACTGGCCTGGTCGTTGTTGACATGGACCACCACTTGCAGCGGACCGAGGTCGGGCGGATTGAGCGTCAAGGTCGCGCTTTGCAGGCCGCCGGCGACCATCCAGACCACTTTTTGTCCGAGCGCCTGGTCCCAGCCGGGCGAACCGACCGCGGGCGTCAGCTTTTCGCTGGCGGGCAGGGCGGCCGCCTGGCTCATCTGCAGGGCGGCCGGCGCCAGCAAGGCGGCATTGGGCGCATGCACGGCGTTCAAGTCCGACAAGGCAGCCTTGTCGGCGGCCGGCATGGCGATGATTTTTTCGCTGCTGATCGTGGTCACGATCTCGGTCTCGACGGTGAGATGGACGCTGGCGCCCTGCTCGGCGTCTTTGAGCGGACCGGCCTTGGGCATCGTCGCTGGCAGTTCGTCGGTCTTGCCGGCCTTGGCACTCTTTGCGCTGTCGATGCCCGCTAGGGCGCCGGCGACTTCGGCAACGTCGGCCTTGCCGGTCGGCGGCAAGTCGCCGACGAGCCCTTCTTTTTTAGGTGCGCCGAGCGGATCGCCGAGAGCTGCCAGGCCGGCCTGCATCTTGTCGGCCGCCAGGGTCTTGTCGGCGCCCAGCTCGACCGCGGTCAACCCATGCGGCGTGCCGCCGGCCTCGTCGATGACGGCACCGGTGTCGGGCTCTAGCGTTGCCTGCGGCTGTTGCGCCAGCTGGTTCAGGCTGGCCACCAGCGCCAGCAAATCGAGCGGAATGGCGGCGTCGGCGGCGTCGGCCAGCTGGCCGTCTTTGCTGTCATCCTTGGCGACGCTCTGGCTGCCATCACTGCCATCGGCGGCTTTGGCCTGCGGTGCGGCCGTGCCTGACGGGCCGGGCGCGCTGTCGGCGGCGGCCTCGGCATTGTTGTCGTTTGACGCGGCGCTGGAGCTCGTCTGTTTATTGTTGTTATTGTTGCTATTGTTGTTATTGCTGACACGGGCGGCGGGTGCCGAGGCGCTGTTAAGCGCGGCCGGCGGCATGGCGGCCAGCGGCGCGGCAACGGTAGCGCTGGCGGGGGCGGCAAAAGTTGGCGCGGCCAGCGGGGCAGTGGCGGCCGCCTTTTCACGCGACAGCAACTGGTTGAACGACGCCCCGCTGACCGGCGTCTGGGCCGGTTTGGCGGCGGCGCCGGCATTATTCGATGGATTGGCGGTGGTGACGTTAAGTGGGTTTTGCGTAAGCATGAGAGTGACCGTCTGTAAATTGCTGTCGGGTTGTGCAATCTCGGTAATCGAGTCGCGCCTGTGGTCGGTTAACGTTTGTAAAATGCCTGCCGGTTCGCGTGTTCGTCCATCATTTTCTGGTCGCGCTTGTTTTCGCGCTGCAAGGCTTCTTTGTCGGCCCGTTTTTGCAATGTGTTGTAAGACATCCTCTTGCGCTCCGCCGCCTGCCAGGTGCTGCGTTCGATCTCGATGCGTTGCTTGGCAATCGAGACAAATTCGAGCTGGCCGGCGATGGCGTTGTCGAGCTTGGCCAAAAATGCCTGGAAATTGCGGTACTGCATAGGCGTGATGCCAGTGCCCAGCGTCGTTTGCAGGCGGTCGGCGTAATCGTCGCGATAGCCTTGCAACATGCCCAGTTTGTTCTCATGCTCTTTTGCAGCCCGGATCGCCGCGCCCAGCAGTTTGGCCGCGTCATCGGTTTCGCGTTCGGCGAGCTCGATCAGGGTTTCAAGAGGAGAACGGGTGGCCATGGCCTTAATTATAGATAAATATAGGCAAAGCAATTATTGGAATAGAGCGGTAAGTTGCCGCAAGCTCTCGGAAATGCCGACGCTCTCACTGATGTCCTGTTGTAAAAATGACTCTATTTTCGTGTGCAATCCGATGGCCTGGTCGAGCAGCGGGTCGGACCCGGGGCTGTAGGCGCCGACGCTGATCAGGTCGCGGCTGCGCTCGTAGCGCGAATACAATTGCTTGAGGCGGCGCGCCTCTTGCTGGTGTTCGGGACTGGTAATGGCATGCATGGCGCGGCTGATCGACTGTTCGATGTCGATCGCCGGATAATGCCCGGCCTCGGCCAGGTTGCGGTTCAAGACGATATGGCCGTCGAGAATGGCGCGGGCGGCGTCGGCAATCGGATCTTGCTGGTCGTCGCCTTCGGTCAGCACGGTATAGAAGGCCGTAATCGAACCGCCGCCGATGTCGCCATTGCCGGCGCGTTCGACCAGGATTGGCAGCTTCGCAAATACCGACGGCGGATAGCCTTTGGTGGCCGGCGGCTCGCCGATGGCCAGCGCAATTTCGCGCTGCGCCATCGCATAGCGCGTCAGCGAATCCATGATCAGCAAGACATTTTTGCCTTCGTCGCGAAAATGCTCGGCGATCGCGGTGGCATAGGCGGCGCCCTGCAGGCGCATCAGCGGCGGCGTGTCGGCCGGGGCCGCCACCACCACGGCGCGCGCCAGCCCGACTGCGCCGAGGATTTGTTCGATGAATTCCTTGACTTCGCGGCCGCGCTCGCCGATCAGGCCGACCACGATGACGTCGGCGCCCGTATAGCGCGCCATCATGCCCAGCAAGACGCTCTTGCCGACGCCGGAGCCGGCGAACAGCCCCATGCGCTGGCCGCGGCCGACGGTCAGCATGCTGTTGATTGCGCGCACGCCGACGTCGAGGGTATCGATGATCGGCGCCCGGTTCAGCGGGTTGGCCGGGCGCACGTTGATCGGCGCGCTGTGGGTCGTCTGCAGCGGGCCGAGATTGTCGAGCGGGCGGCCGGCGCCGTCGAGTACGCGGCCCAGCAATTGATCGCCGACCGGCAAATGGCGGGCGCGGTCGCTCGGGCGCCGGCGCGGGTGATTGACCTGGCCCGGACGCGGCAGCGTTTGCATGACTTCGGCCGGAAAGACGCTGGTGCCGGGTACGATGCCTTCGACATCGCTTTGCGGCATCAGAAACAGGCGGTCGCCGGCGAAACCGACGACTTCGGCCTCGACCACGCTCGAGGGCCCGAGCGGAATCGTGCAGCCGCTGCCGACCGGCAGTTTCAGGCCGACCGCTTCCATCACCAGGCCGGCCACGCGGGTGACCTTGCCGGCCGTGCGCAGCGGTTCGACGATCTCGATCAGGGCGCGGCAATCGTGCAGATAGGCTTGCCAGCGCGCGCCGTGCGGGTTGTTCATGGCTGCAGCCAGCTGAGGTCTTTGCCGAGCGCGGCGGCCAGCCGTTGCC
>JAIZVZ010000127.1 GCA_021768485.1 Oxalobacteraceae bacterium
TCGGTATAAAAGCGCAGCGCAAAGCCGCGCGGATCGCGTTCGGTATCGGCGCTGCCGCGTTCGCCGCCGACGGTCGAAAAGCGCACCACCATCTCGGTCTGCTTGCCGACCGCGTTAAACAGGCTGGCCTTGGTGTAGCGGCTGATGTCATGGGTCACGGTCAGGGTGCCGTAAGCGCCCGAGCCCTTGGCGTGGACCACGCGTTCCGGGATGCGCTCGCGGTTGAAGTGCTGCAGTTTTTCGATCAGGTGAAAGTCTTGCAGCAAGAGCGGCCCGCGCGCACCGGCGCTCAGCGAATTCTGATTGTCGGCCACGGCGATGCCGGCAGCGGTCGTCAGCGGGATGGGAGAATCGTCGGGTATTTGGCTCATGGTATTTCCTCTGGGTGGCGGATCGGATGCACACAGTGTAAGTACGCGAAGGTTATTATCAAAGACAATTGATTTAATAATATTAATAGTTTTTAATAATTAAGCATGAAGATTGCGACCAGTGGGAGAAGGCCGGCCTCTGGCGCGCCATCGCCGGATCGGGAGGCGCGATGAGGGCGAGGCGACAGTGGACTCCGAGGCAAAATGCGCGCGCCAGCAAAACTATTTGTAAATTATTGCTGTCGGTTAATGTTAATTCAAGGTAACAATCGTATTCTTTCCCTGAACAGCCGCGCATCGGACAAACTCATCGATTGTAATAATTATTAGCATGTTACTGATAATATTAAATAAACAAGCAGAGTGCGCATTTACATGAATAAATCATGCTTGTTGGCCGCCTGGCGCGGCTGAAAGCGTTTTTTGTTGCGCATGTGCTGTGGTAAAGTTGCCGGTTACACTTATTAATTTTAAGCATCTCATTGTGAAGTCTGCAGTGGCTGCGAATCGTCAGGCCGGCGTGGCGGCACCTGTCGCATTTTTTATGCATAAGCAATGATTGTCGTTGGCGTAAACCGGTTTCCGGCCTGCGTCGCAGTAGCCTATTCGCCAAGGCAGGCCACAAGTCGATGGGATTTTAGATGGAAATGTACGCCTTAGATGAGGAGGTCGGCGCCCTGGAATCGGTATTGGCCGAGACCAAAGGCGCTGCGCGTTTGCCGCAGTTAGTGACGCTGGCGTGGTATCTGCGCGAATGCGATACCCGTCGCGCCTTGTCGCTGGCCGATGAGGCTGAACAATGGTTGCCGGCCTCATCGCCGCTGTTCGGTGCGCATGAAGTGTGCGCGCTGCGCCTGGGCCTGATCCGCGCGACGGCGAAATGGCTGTTTGCCGAGCTCGGTGAGGCCCAGGCAATGGCTGCGGCAGTCCTGCAACAGGCGCAGCTGCACGATGCTCCGATTGCGGCCGCCGATGCCTGCTGGCTGCTGGCCTGGATCGCGACCGACCGCGGCGATTCGGCCGGCTTCAGCGCGCAGCTGGAAGCGGCGGCGCACTATGCGCGGACTGGCGGCGACATGCTGCGCGCTGATGTCGCCGATACCGCGAACGCGCGCATGGAAGTGCTGCATGACTTGCCGCTGGCCGAAAAGCGCTGGGGTTCGCGTTTCGCCGCCGACCAGACCAGTGTGCATCCGGTCCTCGATACCTGGCTCAGCGATTTTTTCGGCATCATCGCTTTTCAGTCGAGCGATTTCGGCCGCGCCACCACTTGCTTCATGCGGACCTACGAATGCGGCATGGCCAGCGGCCAGGTGCGCCGCGCCATCACCGCCGCCACCAATATCGGCAACGGCTTTACCAGCCTGAACGACCATCATGCGGCCCTCGAATGGATGCAGCGCGGCCTCGACCGCGCGCGCCAGACCGATTGGCCCAATGCGGTCGGCGCCAGCCTGAGCCAGACCGCCGAGACCTTGCGCCATCTGGGGCAACTTGATGCGGCGCAAAAGCTACTACAGGAAGCGCTTGGCATCATGGCGCCGATCAAGGCTTCACGCAGTTATGCGATGGGGCTGACGTATCTGGCCGATGTCGGCCTCGATCGCCGCACCTACGCGCTGGCACTCGAGACTTTCAGGCTGCTCGAAGAGCGCGCCGATGGCCTCAACCAGGCCGATTTCAAGATCACCGCCTGGCGCGGACAGGCGCACGCGCTGTCGCATCTGGGGCGGCCGCTCGAGGCGCAGCAAGCGGCACTGTCGGCGCTGGCGCTGGCGCGTGAGCAAGCCGACGCCTGCCGCGCCATCGATGTGCTCAAGGTGCTGGCGCAGATCCACTCGCAGCATGTACTGCCGGCCCCGGAGCCGGTCGGCGCCCGCAGCCCGGCCCTGCATTATCTGTTGCAGGCGCTGGAAGTGGCCGCCACCATCGACGGTTACACCGTGCCGGGCGACCTGTTCGATGCCATCGCCCACGAGCATGCGATGGCCGGCGACTTCGAGCTGGCATACGAGACCGCCTTGCAGGCCAGTCATGCGCGTGAAAAAATCTATAGCAAGGAAGCCACCAACCGCGGCGTGGCGCTGCAGGTGCGGCATCAGACCGAGCGTGCCAAGACCGAGGGCGAACACCATCGCCAGCTGGCCGAAGCCGAGGCGCGGCGCGCCGAAGTGCTGCAGCAGACCAGCATCACCTTGTCGCATCTGAGCGCGGTCGGCCAGGAAATTACTGCCCACCTGAGCGCGGCGGCGGTGTTCGAATCGCTGCATCGCCACGTCAGCGGCATGCTCGATGCGATGGTGTTTCAGGTTTATATGCTCGACGATGCCAGCCAGGTGCTCGAGCGGGCCTACGGCATCGAGGACGGCAAACCGCTGCCGCCGGGCCGTATCGCTGTCTCCAATCCGAAAGCCATTTCGGCGCGCTGCGTGCGCGAGCGGCGCGAGCTGCTGATCGATCTGCCGCCCGAGACTGAAATGCCGATCCTGATTCCCGGCACCCAGCTCACCCGCACCATGCTGTTTGCGCCTTTGATGATTGGCGCGCGCATATTGGGCGTGATGTCGGTGCAGGCCTTGCCGCGCCACGCCTATGCCGAGCGCGACCTGCTGATCTTCCGCACGCTGTGCGCCTATGGCGCGATTGCGCTCGACAATGCGCGCGCCTATCGCCAGCTCGAAGCGACGCTCAAGACACTGACCGAAACCGAAGTGGCCTTGATGGAGAAAAATCTCGAACTCGAGGAAGCCTACCGTACGCTCGAGGAAGTCAGCCTGACCGATCCGCTGACCGGCCTGCGCAACCGCCGCTTCCTGTTTCAGCACATGGAAAACGATATCGCCATCAGTCTGCGCCGTTACGACGATCTGGCGCGCGGCGAAGCCGGCGAAGCCGAACGCGCGGCCGGCATGGACCTGGTGTTTTTCATGGTCGATCTCGATCATTTCAAGGAGATCAACGACCACTACGGCCATGCGGCCGGCGACCAGGTCTTGATCGAGATGCGGGCCCGTTTGCGCGAGGTGTTCCGCGAATCCGATTATCTGATTCGCTGGGGCGGCGAGGAATTTCTGGTGGTGGCACGCGCCACCCGGCGCCACGAGTCGCGCATTGTGGCCGAACGGATCCGGGCCGTGGTCGCCGGCCGGCCATTCGATTTGCTCGAAGGGCAGCAATTGCTGACGACATGCTCGGTCGGCTATGCCTGCTTCCCGTTTTTTGCCGATCAGCCGCGCCTGCTCAATTGGGGCCAGGTGCTGCAACTGGCCGACCACGGCCTGTATATGGCCAAGCATGGCGGACGCAATGCCTGGGTCGGCCTGAGCGGGGGCGCCTGCCGCGAACGGCCAGACCCGTTCCAGCGCATAATGCAGGATGCGGCGCAGGCAGTGGCCGAGGGCGAAGTCATCCTGGACAGCCATTTTCCTGATGCCAAGGCATCCATTTAACAGACCAGATAAAGACCCGGCCGCCGTCGGGCAGAAATCGAGAATGCCAAAAAAGAAGACAGAAAAAAAGCCGCCGAAAGTACCGGTACACTATCCGCCGATGGCGCATCAGGTGCGCATCATCGGCGGCGCCTGGAAACGCACGCCGCTGCCGGTGCTTGAGTCGGCCGGCCTGCGGCCGACCCCGGACCGCGTGCGCGAGACGGTGTTTAACTGGATTAACCATGTGATCGGCGGCGACTGGGACCGCTTAGATTGCCTGGACCTGTTCGCCGGCAGCGGTGCGCTCGGCTTTGAAGCGGCCAGCCGCGGCGCCCGCAGCGTGACGATGGTCGACTTTCATGCGCCCATCGTGCGTCAGCTCGAAGCGATCAAACTGAAATTGCATGCCGAACAGGTCACACTCATGCGCGGCGATGCGGCGACCACGGCGCCGCTGCTGGCCGCGCAGGGCCGGCGTTTTGGTCTGGTATTTCTGGATCCGCCGTACCAGGAAGATTGGCTCGAGCGGATGCTGCCGTCGATCGCGCCGCTGGTCGAGGACGGCGGCCTGGCCTATGTCGAATGGCGCTTGCCCTTGCAAGCGCAGGAGGGCGCCGCGGCGCCGGCCTGGCTGGCCGGCTGGCAGGTGTTGCGCAGCGATAAGGCCGGCATGGTGCACTTTCATTTATTGCAAAAAAAATCGCAATAGCAAACGATATCGCGGCTGCCGCTCAATTTTGAGGCATAATGCGCGTTCCGCGTCGGATGCCGCCATGCGCATCCAGGCTTTTTGAGTGCTTAAGGGAGCTGTAATGGTCGTAGCCGTCTATCCAGGGACATTTGACCCGTTAACCCGTGGTCATGAGGATTTGGTGCGCCGCGCAGCCGGGCTGTTCGACCAGTTGGTGGTTGGCGTGGCCGATAGCAAAAGCAAGAACCCGTTTTTTTCGCTCGATGACCGCCTGACGATCGCCAATGAGGTGCTGGGCCACTATCCGAACGTCAAGGTCGAGGGATTTTCGGGTTTGCTCAAGGATTTCGTGCGGCGCCACGACGCCCGCGTGATCGTGCGCGGCTTGCGCGCGGTCTCCGATTTCGAATATGAATTCCAGATGGCCGGCATGAACCGCTATCTCTTGCCCGATGTCGAAACCATGTTTTTGACGCCATCGGACCAGTATCAATTCATTTCCGGCACCATCGTGCGCGAAATCGCCATGCTCGGCGGCGATGTCTCGAAATTCGTCTTCCCATCGGTCGACAAATGGCTGCAGGCGAAAATCTCCACCAAGCAGTTGCGGGACTGATCGTATGGCTTTGTTGATTACGCAGGACTGCATCAATTGCGATATTTGCGAACCGGAGTGCCCCAACGACGCGATCTATATGGGACCCGAGATCTACGAGATCGATCCCGAAAAGTGCACGGAATGCGTCGGCCATTTCAATGAACCGCAATGCCAGCAAGTCTGTCCGGTCTCGTGCATTCCTTTTAATCCCGACTGGCGCGAAACGCCGCAGCAATTGCAGGCCAAGTTCGAACGGCTGCAGGCGGCCAAGAAAAACCCGCAATAAATAATTGAAATTCAGGGAAACGCCCGGTTGCAGCCTCGTGTGCTGCCGCCGGGCTTTTTTTATTCTGTTGATGCGGGTATTTGCCGTGGAAAATGGTGCGCATAAAAGTGGCAAACAGCAATTGCAAACCGGTGTGCAAATACATGTTGCAATTGCCGTGTGCCGCCGTTGTGTTTTTGCAATGAATAGCGATTTCGTCGCTTAAAATTGTACCAAAATAGCCTTACTCACTGCCTGCTTCGCACTATCATCTTTTTACAGCAACCAGTCCGTCGAGGCGAAAATGAATAAGAATATTCTTGGTGTTGTTGCATTTCCCTGCATTTTGTTTCTGTTGTATTTGATTCTTGCACCTGAAGAGCGCAGCTATGCCTTGCGAGAGCGGTGGCGCAGACTCATCAGCGACAATGCCCAGGCCTGCCTCGATTACGAGCGCACTTTTCTGACGGTGCCCGACAGTGCCAGACTGATTTCGTCGGAGTCGGAAAACAGCATATTTTTTATCATCTACAAGGCCAAGGATTTGTATGGTTCGTATAGCGCCATGAATGGCATCTGCAAATTTATCGGAAATAAAGTCGATCCCGACATGAGCGCCAGGCTGTTCGACACGCTGGTGCTCGATGAACAGCATAAATGCAAACAGATCCGCAACAGCATGTGGATGCCCAACGAAGCGAAATACCGCGACGGCGCGCCGCCGAGTTCGGCCTGCGGCTTCGGGCCGTCGTACGGCCGGGTCAAATACAATACGCAGTTGGCGCATGTATTGCCGCCATCCTCCGATGAAGAAAAAGTGCTGATGGTGGCGTCCGCCATCTTGTAGAAAACCGGCGCCAGCCGGCGCACGCGGCCGTCGATTGCAGCGTGCGGCCGGTAAAAAAAGCCGCCCTCATTGCTGAGCGCGGCTTTTTTTTTGCGGGCTGGCCAGGGTTGCTGCGGCCGGTGCCTTGCTTATTTCAACAGCGGGCCGAGATAGGTGCCGGTGACGCTGGCCGGATTTTTTGCCACCTCTTCGGGCGTGCCGCTGGCGATGATCATGCCGCCGCCGGCGCCGCCTTCCGGTCCGAGGTCGATGATCCAGTCGGCCGTCTTGATGACGTCCAGATTGTGCTCGATGATGACCAGCGTATTGCCCTGGTCGCGCAGGCGATGGATCACCTTGAGCAGCAAATCGATGTCATGGAAATGCAGGCCCGTGGTCGGCTCGTCGAGAATGTAGAGCGTGCGGCCGGTGTCGCGCTTGGACAGTTCGAGCGACAGCTTGACGCGTTGCGCCTCGCCGCCCGACAGCGTGGTGGCGCTCTGGCCGAGGCGGATATAGCCGAGGCCGACATCGAGCAGCGTTTGCAGCTTGCGCGCGATCAGGGGCACCGGCAGGAAGAATTCATGCGCTTCCTCGACCGTCATGGCCAGCACTTCGGTGATGTTCTTGCCCTTGTAGAGCACTTCCAGCGTTTCGCGGTTATAGCGCTTGCCGTGGCAGACGTCGCATGGCACATAGACGTCGGGCAGAAAGTGCATCTCGACTTTCAGCACGCCGTCGCCCTGACACGCTTCGCAGCGCCCGCCCTTGACGTTGAACGAAAAACGGCCGGCGCTGTAACCGCGTTCCTTGGCCGCCGGCACCGTCGAAAACAGGTCGCGGATCGGCGTAAACAAGCCG
>JAIZVZ010000049.1 GCA_021768485.1 Oxalobacteraceae bacterium
GCCCGTCATCGACAGCGCCACCGCTTCGGCGATCTTGATGCCGTCGACGGCTGCCGACAGGATGCCGCCGGCATAGCCAGCGCCTTCGCCGGCCGGGAACAGGCCGTGCGTATTAATACTTTGCATGTCGTCGTCGCGGCGCCGGATACGCACCGGCGACGAGGTGCGGGTCTCGATCCCGGTCAGAACCGCATCGTCCATACTGAAGCCGCGGATCTGCTTGTCGAAGGCCGGCAAGGCTTCGCGAATTGCGGCGATGGCAAACTCGGGCAGGGCCTGCGCCAGATCGCCGAGCTTGACGCCGGGCGTGTAGGACGGCACGACTGCGCCGAGTTTGGTCGAAGGCCGGCCTGCGATGAAGTCGCCGACCAGTTGCCCGGGAGCGTCGTAATTGCCGCCGCCGAGTTCGAAGGCGCGCGCTTCCAGTTGCCGCTGCAACGCGATCCCGGCCAATGGATGACCGGGATAATCGACTTCGGGCGTGATGCCGACCACGATGGCGGCATTCGCATTGCGTTCATTGCGCGAATACTGGCTCATGCCGTTGGTGACCACACAGCCGGCTTCGGAGGCGGCGGCGACCACGGTGCCGCCGGGGCACATGCAAAAGCTGTAGACCGAACGGCCGTTGCTGGCGTGGTGCACCAGCTTGTAATCGGCCGCGCCGAGGATAGGATGACCGGCGCTGGCGCCGAAGCGACATTTGTCGATCAGCGATTGCGGGTGCTCGATGCGGAAGCCGACCGAAAACGGCTTGGCCTCGATATACACGCCGCGCTCATGCAACATGTGGAAAGTGTCGCGCGCGCTGTGGCCGATCGCCAGCACCACGTGATCGGTGGCGATGCGCTCGCCATCGGCCAGCACGATGGCCCTGACCTGGCCCCGGGCGCCATCGACGCCGGCCTCGATCTCGAGATCGTCGACCCGGCTGCTGAAGCGGAATTCGCCACCCAGGCTTTCAATTGTGGCGCGCATGTTTTCGACCATCTTGACCAGGCGGAATGTGCCGATATGCGGCTTGCTGACATAGATGATTTCCGGCGGCGCCCCGGCCTTGACGAATTCGGTCAGAACTTTGCGGCCGTGGTGCTTGGGGTCCTTGATCTGGCTGTAGAGCTTGCCGTCCGAAAAAGTGCCGGCGCCGCCTTCGCCGAACTGGACATTCGACTCGCTGTCGAGTTTGCGCGTGCGCCACAGGCCGAAAGTATCCTTGGTGCGTTCGCGGACGGCCTTGCCGCGCTCGACGATCAGCGGCCGAAATCCCATCTGCGCCAGCAGCAGGGCGGCAAACAGGCCGCTGGGCCCGGTGCCGATGACGACCGGGCGTGGTCCTTGCTGTCCTGTCGCATGGGCGACGAACTGATAAGTGGTGTCGGGCGCCGGGCGCACCGTGTGGGCCAGGGTCTGCTGCCGGCTTTTAAACTGTGCGAGGATGGCGTCGTCGTCGGTGGTTTCGACGTCGAGCGTATAAATGAGAATGATGTGCGATTTTTTGCGGGCATCGTAACTGCGCCGGAAGACGGTAAAGCCGAGCAGGCTTTGCGCCGGTATGCCCAGGCGCTCCAGAATGGCGGCGCGCAGTGCCTCGTCGGGATGGTCGAGCGGCAGTTTTATTTCATTTAATCGCAACATGGGTCGGTTTCACTCATTTTTTACTCATATTATCCACGCGCGGAAGTGCTTGCGCAGCATTCCGGGTGGCCGTCTTGCGCCAACGACGTCAGCGGCGCCAGCCAACCCGCTATTTTACCTTTTTGCGTATGTTTTTTTTCAATTACCGTACCAGCGCGGCAAAATGCGCGTGCCGGCCGCCATCGTGGCGGCATGGCGTGTTCTGCTGCTGTTGTCAAAAAAATATGCCGATGCAATGGACGAGCGACGGATCATCGACGGATCATCGAAAAGGGAATGCGCTTATCTGGGCAGGCAGGGGTTGTGCCCGCACGCTTCGACCTCGCCGCGCATCCAGGCGGCGATCGCATCGAGCGCCGCTTGCGCAAAGCCATAGCTGAGCAGTGCCGGAGCGTCGATATCGAGTGCCTGGAACGGGTTCCAGAGCACGAGATGCAGATCGGGGTGCCAGCTGCAGCGGGCATGCTGGCCGTACCGGGCACGGGTGGTCGAAGCCAGAATCACGAAGCGGCCGTCGTCGGGCAGCGTGTGCCAGTCGAAGCTGGCAGGGTCGGCAAAAGTGGTGGTGGTGACATCGAAGCTGCGCGCCAGCCAGGCGCTCAGGCAGTCGGCCGTTACGCCCGCCTCGGACACGCCGTCGCCGCTGGCATCCTGGCGCACCACCAGGCGGATCTTGCTGCCAGCCGGCGGCGGCGCCGGCTGGCGCCAGGCGCTCAGGCCGCGCCGCCAGGCGCTGTCCATCAGGCGCCGGTCGTCGGCGTCGGTCTGATAGGCGGTGCTGACCGACGGATAGCGCTGCGCCAGCCGGTCCAGCCGGGCGCAGGAAGCCTGCAGCGCATCTCGTTCGAGGGTGGCGTTGTCGATGGCGGCGGCAATCGCATCGAGCGCCTGGTCTTGCGTGGCACGGTCGCCGAGCGTCATGACCATGTCGGCGCCGGCCGCCAGGGCCATGACCGCCGCGCTGCCGGCTCCATAGCGGCCGGCGATGGCTTTCATGTCCATGCCATCGGTGATCACCACGCCGGCGTATTGCCAATGCTGGCGGATCAGGCCGGTCAGGATGGCGCGCGACAGCGTGGCCGGGTGGTCGGGATCGAGCGCCGGGTAGACGATATGGGCCGTCATCATGGCCGGCGCGCTGGCCGCCGCCTGCCTGAACGGCGAAAATTCCAATTTTTCCAGTTGCGCGCGCGATTTGGCCACGGTCGGCAAGTCGCGATGCGAATCGACGTGGGTATCGCCGTGGCCCGGCACGTGCTTGACGCAGCAGGCCACATGCTCGGCCAGGCTGCCTTCCATCCAGGCCAGCGCCAGTTCGGTGGCGCGGACCGGATCGGCGCCGAACGAGCGTTCGGCGATGACCGGATTGTCGAGGTTGTTGTTCAAATCCAGTACCGGCGCAAAATTCCAGTTGAATCCGAGCGAGCGCACGCCGCGCGCCACCGCCGCGCCGACTTCGCGCGCCAGCAGCGGATCGTCGGCCGCGCCGAGCGCCATCGCCGCCGGCGGCGCCGGCAACCAGGTCGCCCGCACCACGGCGCCGCCCTCCTGGTCGAGCGCGATCAGTGCCTGCGGCCCCATCGCCGCGCGCAGGTCCGCCGTCAATTTGGACAGTTGCGCCGCATCGCGCATATTCTGGCGGAACAGGCAGACGGCGCGAATCCGGTTGTCGCGCAAAAACTGCGCGGTCCCGGCATCGAGTTCGGTGCCCGTCATGCGGATCATGATCAGCTGGCCCGCGAGCTGGCGTGTGGTCGGTTGTCTGGTGTGCTTCAAACGAGGTCCTCTGTGTTCCAATTTGCCTTCTTTTAATCTTCTCATCTGCCCGCCGGCTTGCGGGCAGGAGCGACGTCAGCTGGTTCGGGTGATTTTGCTCAGGTGGCGCGGGTGGTCCGGGTCCAGACCGCGCGCTACCGCCAGTTTGGCTGCCATGACATAAAATGCCTGAATCGCAACGATAGGGTCGAGGTCGGGTGTGCTGGCGGTCGGCAAGGTGAGGTCGCGTTCGGCGATTTCGGACGGCGCCGCCAGCATGACGCGGGCGCCGTGCTGCCGCATCTCGGCGGCGAGCTTGAGCAGGCCGGCCTGGGCCGGTCCGCGGCTGGCGAAAACGAGCAGCGGATAGCCAGCCCCGATCAGCGCCATCGGGCCGTGCCGGAGTTCGGCGCCACTGAAGGCTTCGGCCTGCATCGCTGAAGTTTCCTTGAGTTTCAGCGCCGCTTCAAGCGCAATCGGAAAGCCGATGCCGCGCCCGATCACCATGATATCGCGGGCCGGCGTCAGGAACTCGATGGCCGCGCTCCAGTCGTACTGGCTGGCGGCGTGCAGCGCCTGCGGCAGCGTCTCGAGCGCCTCCAGCAGTTCGGCGTCGTTTTGCCAGTGGGCCGTCATGCGGGCCGCGGCGACCATGCTGGCGATAAAGCTCTTGGTTGCCGCCACGCTCAGTTCGGCGCCGGCATGCAGCGGCATGGTCCACTCGGCGCTGGCGGCCAGCGGCGAATCGGTATCGTTGACGAGGGCGACGGTGGTGGCGCCGCCAGCGCGAAAATAGCGGATCGGTTCGACCACGTCGGGACTTTGACCCGACTGCGAAATGGCGATCGCCAGCGTGTCGCGCGTGATCAGCGGTGCTTTGTTCAGGGTGACCAGCGACATCGGCAGCGAGGCGACGATGCGGCCGAGCCGCGCCATGATCAGGTAGGCGCAGTAATTGGCGGCATGGTCGGAGCTGCCGCGCGCCACCGTCAGCACCGTCGAGCAGGGCGTGCGGCGCAGCGTGCGGCCCAGCTCGGCATAGCGCTCGCCGTCCTGCGCCAGTTGCCGTGCGACGAAGTCGGCGGCGGCGCAGGCCTCGTTAAGCATGGTCGACGACAATCTTCTCCCCCTCGACATAAACCGCTTTGATGTGCAGCGCGCGGTCGAGCACGACGATGTCGGCATGGCTGCCGGCGCTCAGCCGGCCGCGATCGGGCAGGCCGAGGTAATCGGCGGCATTGGTGGAGACGCGGCGCGAGGCATCGGCCAGCTCGAGGCCGATCGACACCAGATTGCGCAACGCCTGATCCATGGTCAGTGCGCTGCCGGCCAGGGCGCCGTCGGCCATGCGCACGCCGCCCAGGCATTTGTGGACGGTGGTTCTGCCCAGCATATAGGGACCGTCCGGCATGCCGGAGGCGGCGGTCGAATCGGTCACGCAATACAGTTTGGGAATGGCGCGCAGCGCGACCTTGATGGCACCGGGGTGGACATGCAGCAGGTCGGGAATCAGTTCGGCAAACTCGGCGTGAGCCAGCGCCGCGCCGGCCATGCCGGGCGCGCGGTGATGCAGGCCGGTCATGGCATTGAACAGATGCGTAAAACCCGAGGCGCCGTTTTGCAGTGCCAGCAGGCCGTCTTCATAGCTGCCTTCGCTGTGGCCGATCTGGACCCGCATGCCGCTGGCGCTCAGAGTCCTTAGCAAGTCCATGTGGCCATCGACTTCCGGCGCGATCGTGATCACGGCCAATGGCGCATGCGTCGCCAGCTGCTGCACCGCGGCCAGCGTCGCATTGGCTGCATAATCGGGCTGGGCGCCGAGTTTGCCGGCATTGATGTAGGGGCCCTCAAGATGGGCCCCGAGCACGCGTGCGGCGCCGTGGCGACGGTGGCCGACGGTCTTGCCGATGGCAATCAGGGCGGCGACGATTTCCTCGTGCGGTGCGGTCATGGTGGTTGCCAGCATGCTGGTGGTGCCGTGCTGCGCGTGGACGGCGGCGATGGCATCGGCGGCATCGCCGCCTTCCATCATGTCCCTGCCGCCGCCGCCATGCACATGCAGGTCGATGAAACCCGGAATGATGAAATCGTCGTCATTGGCTTCGCTGTCCACCTCGACGCCGGCAATGGCGCGGATGCGCGTATCAAAGTCCAGTGTGCCGGCGATCCAGCCGGCGGGGGTCAGCACGTTGCCGCGCAGTTGTTGATACAGTTGCTGCTTTGCTTGTTGATTCATTTAAAAAACCTTTTCCATTCTTTCCTTGACGAGGGCCGCGCGTGCTGCGGGCCGCTCACAGGATTACTGCCTGCCGGCGGCATGCCGCCATGCGGGCGGTCCTTATCCCTGTTTCATGTGCGTCGCTGCAGGCTGGCGCGGATCATCCATAGCGCACCGGCGGCGGCGTCGCCGCCCGGCGGCGTACTGCGCTCGCGCAGGGCGGCCGGCAGATAGGGGGCCAGGGCCGCGCCGAGGCCGCCGCACAAGGCCAGCGGCAGAGCGCCTGCGGGGTCGAGCGCGGCGGCGATTTTTGCCGCTTCCTGGCCGGCCGCGCGCAGGATCGCGCGCGCGTCATCGTCGCCGGCATGCTTTATCACCAGCGGCGCCAATTGTGCAAACCGGCTTTGGGTGGCGCCGGCCAGCCAGGCGAACATGGTGTCGATGTCGCCGCCGCAAAAAGCGATAACGGACGAGGCCAGTGGCGTCATCGGCTGCCTGCCGTCGAGTGTCTGCTGGGCGTGGCCGATGGCGCGCAGGCCGATCCAAGCGCCGCCGCCCTCGTCGCCGGCCGGGAATCCCCAGCCGCCGACCTGGCGCCGTTCGCCATTTGCCAGCAGCGCTTCGCCGACGCTGCCGGTGCCGAGCGCGACGATGGCGCCCGCCTGGCCGCCATGGGCGCCGAGCACGGTCGTGTAGGCGTCGGTTTCCAGCGCCAGCGCGCCATAGCCGGGATCGGCGGCGAGGAACTGGCGTGCCCATTCTTTATTGTGCACGCCGGCCAATCCCAGGCCCAGCGCCGTTTTGGCGCGCGGCGCCGGCGGCATGGCGGCATTGGCGAAGGCCTCGGCAATGGCCTGTTCGATGGCAGTCCAGGCCGGCGCGACGCCATTGATGAGGGCGGACGGCCCGCTGCCGCCGGTGCCGATCTCGCTGCCGTCAGGGCGCGCCAGGCGAACCCGGGTGCCGGTGCCGCCGCCGTCGACGCCTATCAGATATTCAAACATGTATTGTGCCCTCGGTCGGAACGTGTGCCGGATTGCGCCGGCTCGGCTGCGCATGGGGCGCGTCGGTGGTGCGGTATCGCCAGCGTGTTGTTTTTTTTATAGGCCGGCGACGATTCGGAACTATAGGCACACGTTTTAGTGGTGTCAACAGGTATTTAACTGGTATTGACGGTGCGTTGGATTTGCCTGTTCCTGTGGCATGAATGCAGTAGCTATGTCATTGAAAATAATGGAAAAAATGCGATTTTGACGGCTTTTGCGCAAAGCGCTGCCAGCAACTGGTCTCGCCGCTTTTTGCGCGCCATCCGGAAGCCACCGCCCGGGCCGGACGGCGCGCGGCGCCGCTCTTTTCACGCCGCAGTGTCAGCCGTGGCCGCGCCGGGACTGTAGGCGGGTTTGCCTTCCCACAGTGCCGTCAGGGTGGCGATGGCCGCCAGCGCCGCGGTTTCGGTGCGCAAGATGCGCGGCCCCATCGCCAGTGCCACGGCGCCGGCCGCCATCGCCGCATTTTCTTCCTGCTCGGTAAAGCCGCCTTCAGGGCCGATCAGCAGCGTCACCGCTTGCGGCGCCTGCGTCTGCGCCCAGTGCGCCAGGCTTTGTTCGGCGCGCGGCGTCAGCAGGATGTGGGTCTGGCCGCTGCTGCCGATGGCGGCCAAAAATGGCGCCAGATCGCGCACCGGCGCCAGCGCGGCCGGGCGCACGCGGCCGCTTTGTTCGGTCGCGGCGATAATCACGCGTTCCCAGTGGCCTTGTTTTTTGTCGAGGCGCTCGCCGGCCAGTTTGACCACGCAGCGCCGGGCGGTCAGCGGGGCAATGGCGGCGGCACCGAGTTCGACTGCTTTTTCGATGATCCAGTCCATTTTCGACGCTTCCGGCAATGCTTGGGCGACCGTGACGCGAAACGGCAGCTCGAGCGCCACCGGCATGAATTCCAGGACCTCGACGCTGACCTGTTTTTTGTCGATGGCCTGCAGGCGCGCCCGGAACTGGCCTTCGCCGCCGCTGCTGCCGTCAGTGCCGTCATTCCTGCCATTAAACAGGATCACTTCATCGCCGACCGCCAGGCGTAGCACGCGGACGTGATGGGCGCAGGCTTCGGGCAGCTGCAAGACGGTGCCGACCTGTAGCGGTTCGGAACAATGGAAACGGGGCATGGGATTATTTTTGCACTGATTAATTGCATGATTATCTATGAATTGCACCGAAAAACGGCAGTTTTGATCGAAAAATGCCGAATTTCGCCCGAAATTAAATCGGTTCTAATTCTCCATAGCCGTTTCTACCGGGGTCCGGCTCTGGTAAAATACCAGACTTTGTCGCCCTGGCGCCGCCCATTTGCTGTCGATTTCTGGCCCACTGCGCATTTTCCGCTCTTTTTATATCGTCCTTTAGATCACCATGACCTCTATCTTCCCGACCTCGAAAATGGCCAATGCGATTCGTGCACTGGCGATGGATGCTGTACAACTCGCCAATTCCGGCCATCCAGGCATGCCGATGGGGATGGCGGACATCGCTGTCGCCTTGTGGGACGGGCATTATCGCCATAATCCGGCCAACCCTGGCTGGATCAACCGCGACCGCTTCGTGCTGTCGAACGGCCACGGCTCGATGCTGCAGTACGCGCTGCTGCATCTGAGCGGCTACGATGTGACGATGGCCGATCTGAAGAACTTCCGCCAGATGCACTCGAAAACTCCGGGCCATCCGGAAGTGGGCGTCACGCCCGGTATCGAAACCACCACCGGCCCGCTCGGCCAGGGGCTGGCCAATGCGGTCGGCATGGCACTGGCCGAACGCCTGCTGGCGGCTGAATTCAACCAGCCTGGCCTGAACGTGGTCGACCATCACACCTATGTTTTTCTCGGCGATGGCTGCCTGATGGAAGGCATTTCGCACGAGGTCTGCTCGCTGGCCGGTACGCTGCGCCTGGGCAAGCTGATCGCGCTGTATGACGACAATGGCATCTCGATCGACGGCAAGGTCGAAAGCTGGTTTACCGACGATACGCCGAAGCGCTTCGAGGCCTACGGCTGGCAAGTGATCTCCGAGGTCGACGGCCACAGTGCGGCGGCCGTCAGTGCGGCCATCGCCAAAGCCAAATTGTCGGATCAGCCGACGCTGATCTGCTGCAAGACCGTGATCGGCAAGGGCGCGCCCAACCTCGAAGGCACCGACAAGGTGCACGGCGCGGCGCTCGGCGAAAAAGAGATCGCCGCTGCGCGCGCCAATCTGGACTGGAATTACGCGCCATTCGAAATCCCGGCCGACGTCTACGATGCCTGGGATGCCACCGAGCGCGGCGGTGTGCTGGAAGACCAGTGGAATGCCGTGTTCAAGACGTATAGCGACAAATATCCGCAGCAGGCACAGGAACTCAAGCGCCGCATGGCCGGCGAACTGCCGGCCGCACTCGACGGCGCCATCCATGCCGCGCTGGCGGCCTGCGTCGACAAGAAGGAAAACATCGCCACCCGCAAGGCCAGCCAGAACGCGATCCAGGCGCTGGCACCGGTGCTGCCGGAATTTTTGGGCGGTTCGGCCGATCTGACCAGTTCCAACCTGACCAACTGGAAAGAATGCATTCCAGTGCGCGCCGACAGCGCCGGCAACCATATCAATTACGGCGTGCGTGAATTCGGCATGAGCGCCATCATGAACGGCATCGCCCTGCATGGCGGTTACCTGCCGTTCGGCGCCACCTTTCTGACTTTTTCCGATTACAGCCGCAACGCGCTGCGCATGGCCGCGCTGATGAAGCTGCGCTCGATTTTCGTCTTCACCCACGATTCGATCGGTCTCGGCGAAGATGGCCCGACCCATCAGTCGGTGGAGCACGTCTCGAGCCTGCGCCTGATTCCGAACCTCGACAACTGGCGCCCGTGCGACACGGTCGAAGCGCAGGTGGCGTGGGCCCATGCGGTCAAGCGCCAGCACGGTCCGAGCACCCTGATCTTCACGCGCCAGGCCCTGCCGTTCCAGGAACGCACGCCGGCCCAGGTGGCCAGCATCAACCGCGGCGGCTATGTGCTGCGCGACGCCGCCGATGCCAAGGCGATCCTGATTGCCACCGGCTCCGAAGTCGAGCTGGCGGTCAAGGCGGCCGACGCCCTGGCCGCCCAGAGAGTGGCGGTGCGCGTGGTGTCGATGCCGTCGACCGATGTCTACGACCGCCAGGACGATGCCTACAAGGCCGGCGTCTTGACGCGCGGCGTGCCGCGGGTCGCCATTGAGGCCGGCGTTACCGATTTCTGGTACAAATATGTCGGGCTCGAAGGCGCGGTAGTGGGCATCGACAGCTTCGGCGAATCGGCACCGGCGTCGGTGTTGTTCAAGCATTTTGGCTTTACCACAGACAATGTTGTGGCAAAAGTAAAAGCGGTTATTGCCGCAGTAAAGTAAGGCGCAGTTTTTTTCATCCACAACAATAAATTTCAGGAGTCTGGCATGACGATCAAAGTTGCAATCAACGGTTATGGCCGCATCGGCCGCAATATTTTGCGTGCACACTATGAAGGCGGCAAGAAACACGATATCCAGATCGTTGCGATCAATGATCTGGGCGATGTCAAATCCAATGCACACCTGACGCGCTACGATACCGCGCACGGCAAATTCCCGGGCACGGTCAGCGTCGATGGCGATTTCATGATCGTCAACGGCGACAAGATTCGCGTCTTCGCGCAGCGCAACCCTGCCGAAATTCCATGGGCCGAGCTCGGCGTCGATGTGGTGCTCGAATGTACGGGTTTTTTCACGACCAAGGAAAAGGCTTCGGCCCATCTGAAGGGCGGCGCCAAGAAGGTCATCATCTCCGCACCGGGCGGCAAGGATGTCGATGCGACCGTCGTCTACGGCGTCAACCATGGCGTGCTCAAGGCCAGCGACACCGTGATCTCGAACGCTTCGTGCACCACCAATTGCCTGGCACCGCTGGTCAAGCCATTGAACGATGAAATCGGCGTCGTCACCGGCCTGATGACCACCGTGCATGCCTACACCAACGACCAGGTGCTGACCGACGTCATGCATGAAGACCTGCGCCGCGCGCGTTCGGCCACCTCGAGCATGATTCCGACCAAGACCGGCGCCGCCGCCGCGGTCGGCCTGGTGCTGCCGGAATTGAACGGCAAGCTCGACGGTTATTCGATCCGCGTACCGACCATCAATGTCTCGCTGGTCGACCTGTCGTTCATCGCCGCGCGCGATACCACGGTCGAGGAAGTCAATGCGATCATGAAGAAAGCCTCCGAAACCAGCTTGAAGGGCATCGTGACCTATCAGACCGAATTGCTGGTCTCGGTCGACTTCAACGGCAATCCGGCCTCGTCGAATTTCGATGCGACGCTGACCAAGGTCGCCGGCCGCCTGGTCAAGGTATCGTCGTGGTACGACAACGAGTGGGGCTTCTCCAACCGGATGCTCGACACCACCGTAGCTTTGATGAGTGCCAAATAAGGCGTGCGTCGATTCCGATGCTGAGCCGTAAGCCGCAGCCGACCAGCCAGGGCTTTGTCGCCCCGGCCGCCGTCGGCGTGCGGTCTTCGCCCTCCATTTTCTGAAAGTCGCTATGTCTGTTAATAAACCGTTCTCGATGATCCGCGAGTTTCATCTGGCCGACTGGTTCACGCTGTCGAATGCCTTTTGCGGCGTCGGCGCGCTGTTTTCGGCGATGACTTATCTGCAGACCGGTCTGACCCAGCACCTGTATTTCGCCTGCGCCATGATTCCGCTGGCGCTGCTGTTCGATGTGCTTGACGGCCGTATTGCGCGCTGGCGCCAGCAAAGTTCGGCCATGGGGCGCGAACTCGACTCGCTGGCCGATGTGATTTCTTTCGGCGTGGCGCCGGCCGCCATCGCCTATGCCTGCGGCATGCAGGGCTTGTTCGACCGTATTGTGCTGGTATTTTTTGTCGCCAGCGGCGTTTCGCGCCTGGCGCGCTACAACGTCACGGCCGAAGAACTGTCGGACGACGACGGCAAGGTGAAATATTTTGAAGGCACGCCGATTCCCACTTCGATCGTGCTGGTCGCGATGCTGGCGATTGCCGTCTCGCAGTCGGCGCTGAACAAGCAATTGTGGTTCGGCGTGGTCACGATCGCCGATTTCCACTTTCATCCGCTGGTGCTGCTGTTCGGCCTGTCGGGTGCCTTGATGATCAGTCGCATCAAGATTCCGAAATTCTGAAGTGCCCGGCGGCGGCTTTTCAATCGAAAATCTGCCGCCATAGCTGGCGCACGTGGTCGGCGGCGCCGGCCACCAGGGCCGGGTCGATGCCGGCCCGTTCTTCTCCCTGCAGGCGCAACTGGTGTTGCAGCCTGCGCATGGCGCGATAGGCGTCGGCCACCTGCAGGCCGAGGCCGGCGTCGATCAATCCCAATTCTCCGCATAATTTGAGCAAGGCGATGTTGCCGACGTTTTGCGTCAGCTGCGGATAGTGCGCGGCGTGGCGCAAGACCAGGAACTGGACGATGAATTCGATATCGATCATGCCGCCCTCGCTCTGCTTGAGGTCGAACAGCGCGGCCCGCACCGGCTGGGCTTCGTGCATTTTCTTGCGCATCGACAGTACTTCGTTTTTCAGTGCCAGCGCCGCCTCGCCGCTGCGCTCGCGGCGCAGCACGGCATCGCGAATCTGTTCGAAGCGCTGGCCGATGGCCGCGTCGCCGGCGCAAAAACGCGCACGCGTCAGCGCCTGGTGTTCCCAGACCCAGGCCGAGGCATTCTGATAGCGTTCGAAGGCCGCCAGCGAGGACACCAGCATGCCGGAGGCGCCGTCGGGGCGCAGCGCGGTATCGATGTCGAACAGGATGCCGGCCGAGGTAAAACTGGTCATCCAGGTGATGAAACGCTGCGCCAGCTTGGCGTACAGGCCCGGCGCGTCCTGATCGTCGTCGTCGAACAGGAAAATGACGTCGAGGTCGGAAATGTAGCCGAGCTCCTTGCCGCCCAGCTTGCCATAGGCGATGACGGCGAACTTGGGGATCTCGATATGGCGCGTGGCGATCGAATGCCAGACCGCGGTGATGGCGCTGGCAACCACGATATCGGCCAGTTTCGACAGATAATCGGCCAGCCGCTCGACTGTCAGCGCGCCGGCCAGGTCTTGCGCCAGAAAACGAAACAGTTGCGCATGATGGACTTCGCGCAGGATATCCATTTGCCGCTCGGTGTCGCCGGCCGCCTGCGTCAGCTGCAGATCGAGCTGTTCGCTGATGGCCGCCCAGTCGGGCGCCAGGCCGGCGCCGCGGTCGTCGAGCAGTTCGTCGAGCAGGAGCGGGTGCTGGGTCAGGAATTTGGCGGCCCAGTCGCTGGCATTCATCATCCGGATCACGCGCTCGAGCGTATGCGGATATTCGGTCAGCAGCGAGAGGTAGGCCGAACGGCGCGCGATCGCTTCGAGAAAATCGAGCAGGCGCCCCAGCGTCGCCTGCGCCGGGTCGGCTTGCTGGCCGCTGCCGGCCGTGGTCGTACCCGCGGGCCGGCCTGTCGCGGCCCTGCCCATTGCGGCGATCTGCGGCAGGGCGGTATTGACCAGCTGCCGCAGCCGGTTGCGGCTCGCTTCGGGCAGCGACAGCAGGCGCGGCGATTGCCAGGTTGTCAGCAGGCGCTGGGTGGCGCTGGCGGCATCGGCGAAACCGAGCGCGTGCAGGCGCGCTTCGATCGCTTCGCGGTTTTCGCTGTCCGACAGCATGCCCTTGTTTTCGGGATCGATCGTCGCTTCGGTGCTGGCAGCCTCGCTCTTGTCGCTGAAAATGGCATCGAATTGCGCGGCCACGAAGCGCCGATGGCAGTCGAGCGCGGCCAGCAGCTGCGCGCTGTCGGCGTAGGCCATCATGCGCGCCACGCACAGCTGGTCGGCGGGATTGGCCGGCAGCGTATGGGTCTGGGCATCGTCGAGGTATTGCAAGCGATGTTCGAGATTGCGCAAAAAGACGTAGGACGCCAGCAGTTGCTCGACCACCGGCGGCGCCAGCAGGCTTTTTTGGGACAGGATGTGCAGCGTGTCGCGGGTCGAGCGTTCGCGCAGGGCAGAGTCGCGGCCGGCGCGGATCAGCTGGAATACCTGGGCCAGAAATTCGATTTCGCGGATGCCGCCGCGTCCCAGTTTGACGTTATTGCTGCGGTCCGGATGCAGGCGCTCCTGGCGGTTGACCTCGCTGCGAATTTGCGCATGCATGGTGCGCAGGGCGTCGATCACGCCGAAATCGAGATAGCGCCGGTAGACGAAAGGGCGGACGATGGCATCCAGGGCGGCGATGTCGTCGGCCTCGCCGGTCACCGGGCGCGCCTTGAGCCAGGCATAACGCTCCCATTCGCGCCCCTGGACGATCAGGTATTGCTCGACCATGGCCAGGCTGGCGACCAGCGGCCCGGAGGCGCCGTTCGGGCGCAGCGCCATGTCGACCCGGAACACGAAGCCGTCTTCGGTGATCTCGGACAGCGCCTTGATGAATTTTTTGCCGAGCCGGGTAAAGAATTCGTGATTCGACAGGCTGCGCTGGCCGGTCTGGTCGCAGACGGTGTCGCCGTCTTCCGGGTAGACGAATATGAGGTCGATGTCCGAGGAAACGTTCAGTTCGCCGCCGCCCAGTTTGCCCATGCCGAGCACGATCAGTTGCTGGACGCGCCCCGATTCGGCCCCGATCGGCCTGCCATGCAGTGCAATCATCTCGGTTTGCTGCGCCGCCAGCGTGGTGCGGATCGCAAAATCGGCGAAGGCGCTCATGCCGCCGACCACTTCCTGCAGATCGGCGCCGCGCTGCAGGTCGCGCTCGATCAGGGTGCAGACGATCAGGTTGCGCAGGCGGCGCATGGCCCGTTCAAGCGGCAGGCCGCTGGCCAGTTCGCGTTCGAGCAAAGCGGGCAGCTGTGCCTCGTTCAGGGGCGAGGCTGCCAGTTCCGCGACCAGCGCCGGCCGGCGCGCATCGGCCCCGGTCCAGCGCACAAAATAGCGCGAATCGGTGGCATTGGCGGCATGCACGGCGTCGGCAGCGGCGGGGCAGGGAAGTGATGGGCTTGGATGCATGGCGGCTTTGTTGCGGCTTATCGCCAATCGATGGCAATTTAGATATCGTCTCTTTCGTCTCTTCGGCGGCAAGCGGATTGTAATCCGAATGCAAATCGAATGTGAACCGAACGCGAACCGAACGCAAACTAAATGTAAATTGAATGTAAATTTGCGTGCAATCCGCTGTCGTCCTATTATGGACCTGTCCGTACCTGCCGCCGCTCAAGCCGGCCACCGCATGCAGCAAGAACCGTGTGTCTTTTGTCCTTTATTTGCTTACCGTATGTCACAAATTCGACAGTACAAAATATGGCTGGAAGCAGACTTAAATGATAAGATCATACGTGCAATTCGGATAATACGGTCAAATCGTTGGAATTAGGTGTTGCGATCGCTTGGCAGCCCAGTAGATCACTCTCATGGAATTTTTTTTGCTTATGCGATTACGTCATTAATGCCAAATAAGCAACACCTTTCTCTTAGTCAATTGGCTGCCTGCCTGCGCGCATTGCGCCAGGCTTATCGCTACGCCAATCTGGCGAGCCACCACCTGCTCGGCGCGCTGCTCAAACTCTTGCTGGCGGCATATTTCATCTTTGCGCTGCTGGTTTTGTTCTTGCGCTATGTGGTGCTGCCGAATATCGATTTTTATAAAAAAGATATCGAGCATTTCGCCAGCCGTGCGCTCGGCAACCAGGTTTCGATCGCCCGTGTCTACGCTTCATGGCAAGGCTTGCGGCCCTCTCTGTTTTTTGGCGATGTGGTGGTGCGCGGCGCCGACGGCCGCGCGGCGCTGAGCCTGCCGAGCGTGGCGGCGACTTTTTCGTGGTGGTCGGTGATAGCCATGGATGTGCGGTTTGAGCGGCTCGAGATCAGCCGCCCCGATCTCGACATCATGCGCGACAAATCCGGCAAATTTTATGTGGCCGGCATTTTTGTCGATCCTGACAAAGGCGGCAACGGCACCGGGCTCGACTGGCTGCTGGCGCAGCGCGCGGTGGCGATCCACGAAGGGGTCGTGCATTGGACCGACCAGTTGCGCGGGGCGCCGCGCCTGACCCTGACCGATGTCAATTTATTGATGCGCAATCAATGGCTGCAGCATCAGCTGGCGCTGCAGGCGACGCCGCCGGCAGCAATCGGCTCGCCGCTCGACATCCGCTTCGATTTCGCCCATCCGGCTTTCAGCCGCCACATTTCCGACGTCTCGCAATGGAAGGGCGAATTGTATGCCGCGGTCCAGGATACCGATCTGGCGGCATGGCTGCCTTATGTGAACTATCCGATCGCGGTGCAGCAGGGGCACGGTTCGGTGCGTGCCTGGCTGACGCTGGACCATGCCAAGCTCGATAATGTGACGGCCGACTTGCGGCTGTCGAATGCGGTGGCGCGGCTCGGTCCGCAGCTGCCGCTGCTGAACCTCAAACGCGTCAGCGGCCGCATCTCGGCGCGCGAGACGGTCGAGGCCGGCGCTTTCGAGGGCAAGCCGGCCTTCGGCGCGCTCGGTCATGCGATCGAGGTCAGCGATTTTTCGCTCGAAACCAGCGACGGCCTGACGCTGCAGCCGACCTCGATTGCCGAAAGCTATACGCCGGCGCGCCAGGGACAGCCCGAAAAGACGACCATCGCCGCCAAGCTGCTCGATCTGCACACCTTGTTCGAACTGGCGGCGCGCCTGCCGATGGCGCCGGCCAGCCGTCAATTGCTGACCGATTTCGCGCCGCGCGGCCAGGTCAGCGATTTTTCGGCGCAATGGCAGGGCGCCTATCCGGCCATCGCCGCTTATAATGCGCGCGGCAATTTCAAGGATTTGTCGCTGCAGCCGCAGCCGGCGCGCCCGGCCCGGCCCAAGACGGCGCTGCAGGCGGCGCAGGCGGCGGTGCCGGCCATTCCCGGTTTTTCGCATCTGACGGGCAGCTTTGACGCCAGCGACAAGGGCGGCAGCTTCAAGCTCGATTCGGACGGTCTGACCTTGCAGTTTCCCGGCTACTTCGCCGATCCGGTGATGCCGTTTGAGCGCCTGAACATGCAGGCCAGCTGGCATTTCCAGGGCAGCGACCAGCTCATGCTGGACATTGCCAGCATGAATTTCGTTCAGGCAGGCATGTCCGGCTCGCTATCGGGCAAGCACTTGATGCCGCTCAATCCGCAGGCCGGCCAATCGCTCGGTCACGTCGATTTTACTGGGCATATCGATAGTTTCGATGTCACCACCATCAAACGCTATCTGCCCTTGCAGACGCCGCGTTCGCTGGCCGGCTGGCTCGGCGGCGCGCTCGAAGCCGGGCATGCGCGCGACGTCAGCGTGCGCCTGCGCGGCGATCTCGCCGATTTCCCGTTTGCGGCCAAAAAGAAAGCCGGCGAGAAGGGCGGCGACGGCGAATTCCGGGTCTTTGGCAAACTCGATAACGTCACGCTCAATTATTCGCCGGGCGACCTGGCCAAGGATGGCAAGGCGCCGCTATGGCCGCAAGCAAAAAATATCAAGGGCACCATTTTATTCGACCGCACGCGCATGGAAATCAATGGCGACACCGCGACCACGGCCGGTGTGGCGCTGGCCAGTGTGAAAGCGGTGATTCCCGACCTGCTGGCCAAGGACATGCAGCTCGAGATTGTCGGCGCGGCCAGCGGCGCCTTGCCCGACTTCATCCGTTACGTCAACGTTAGTCCGGTCGATGACTGGATCGCCAATTTCACGCAAGAGACGCGCTCGAGCGGCGCGGCCAAGCTGGCGCTCAAATTGCAGTTGCCGCTCGACCATCTCAAGGATGCGAAGGTGCAGGGCACGCTGCAGTTCCTCAACGACGAGATCGTGCTGCAAACCGATATTCCGCCGATGTCGTCCACGGTCGGCAAGCTCAATTTCAGCGAGCGCGGCTTCGATCTGGCCGGTGTCAACGCCAGCCTGCTCGGCGGTCCGGTCACGCTTGCCGGCGGCACCATGCGCGACGGCAGCACGCTGGTCCGGGCCGTCGGCAGCATCAGCAGCGACGGCGTGCATAAAAATTATCCGGACCCGCAGCTGTCGCGCCTGATCGGCCACGTCAATGGCACGGCACGTTATCAGCTGCTCGTTACGGTCAAGGGCGATCAACCCGAATTGCAGCTCGAATCGACGCTCATGGGCATGGCCAGCACCTTGCCCGAACCGTTCAAAAAGAGCGCCGGCACGGCCATGCCGTTTCGCCTGACGATGAACGCCCTGGCCTCGTCCGAACCGGGGGTGTTGCGCGACGAGATACGCGCCACTCTCGGCGGCGGCAGCACAATCCACTATGTGCGCCAGAAGTCGCGCGACAAGAACGCGTCGTGGCGCGTCGTGCGCGGCGGTACCGTCCTCAATCTGAACGTCAAATCGATCGATACCGATGCCTGGCATAGTGTGATCGACGCCATCTGCAGCGTGCCCGAACCGGTGCCGGCGCGGGCCGCGGGCAGGGCCGGCGACCCGCATGCCGGCAGCGGCGCCGGCGCCATCGATGCTCTGGCCCAGTATCTCGATATCGATGTGCTGGCCGCCAAGAGCCGCGAAATGATTTCCATGGGGCAAAAACTCGAAAATGTGGTGATCGCCGCCTCGCACCTGAAAAATGTATGGCAAGCCACGATCGATTCGAATCAGGTCAACGGTTATCTGATCTGGCGTGAAGCCTCTGCGCTGCCGGGGCAAGGCCAGGACAAGGCGACCGTGCGCCTCAATTCCCTGGTCATTTCGCCGTCGGTGGCCAGCGATGTCAGCGACCTTCTCGAAGGGAAAAACACGTCGAAGCAAATTCCGGCGCTCGATGTGACTGTCGATAATTTCGAAATGCTCGGAAAAAAATTGGGGCGGCTGGAACTGGTGGCCAACAATATCCAGACCGGCGCCGTGCGCGAGTGGCGCATCAACAAGCTGTCGCTGGTCAATCCCGATGCGCAGCTGAATATGACCGGCAAATGGATTTCCGGTAATGGCGCCGGCAGCGGCACCAGCCTGCATTACGATCTCGATCTGAAAGACGCCGGCAAGTTGCTCGACCGCGTAGGTTTTGTGCATGTGATGCGCGCCGGCAGCGGCAAGATGGATGGCGACCTGGCCTGGGCCGGCGGCCCGTTTTCGCTCGATGTGCCAAGCCTGTCGGGCAAGATCAATTTGAATCTGGGCACCGGCCAGTTCCTGAAGGTGCAGCCGGGGGCTGCCAAATTGCTGGGCGTGCTGAATTTGCAGGCCTTGCCGCATTTGCTCAAGCTCGATTTCCGCGATATCTTTTCCGAAGGTCTGGCCTTCGACGGCATTACCGCCAGCGCCGCCATCAACCAGGGGGTGATCAAGACCGACAACCTGAAAATGCGCAGCGTTGCCGCCACCGTGCTGATGGATGGCTCGGCCGACGTTGCCAAGGAATCGCAAAATTTGCGCGTGGTCGTGATCCCTGAATTTAACCTCGGCACCGGTTCGCTTGTGTATATGCTGGCGGTCAACCCCGCGGTCGGTCTCGGCACATTTCTGGCACAATTGTTCATACGCCAGCCGGTGATGAAGGCCATGACTTACCAGTATCAGATTACCGGCCCCTGGAAAGAGCCGGTGGTGACCAAGCTCGGCGCCGAATTTACCGCCGTGCCGGCCCTCGACTTGCCGGGTCAGGACAACAAGCCGCTTAGCGATGCCGACAAGGCCGGCGTCAAACCATGAAGGAGTTTGCCGTGAACAAGATCGCCGCCGTCCAGATGGTTTCCACGGCATCGCTCGATGCCAATCTTGTCAGTGCCCGGCGCCTGATCGGGCAAGCGGTGGCCGAGGGCGCACAGCTGGTATTGCTGCCCGAATACTGGGCGCTGATGGGCATGCACGAAAGCGACAAGGTGGCCATTGCCGAGCAGCCCGGTCACGGTCCGATTCAGGATTTCCTGGCTGAAATGGCGCGTAGCCATCGCATTATCGTCATCGGCGGCACGCTGCCGCTGGCCGCCTCCGATCCGCGCGATGCCGGCAAGGTCTTCAACACGACGCTGGTCTACGATGCGCAAGGAATGCAGATTGCGCGTTACGACAAAATCCATCTGTTTGGCTTTAACAAGGACGCCGAATCTTACGATGAAGCGCGCACCATCGTCGCCGGTCATGCCAGTGTCGGCTTCGCGGCGCCGTTCGGCCGGGTGGGCTTGTCGGTCTGCTACGATTTGCGTTTTCCCGAACTGTATCGCCAGCTCGGCACGTGTGCCTTGCTGGTGGTGCCGGCGGCCTTTACCTATACGACCGGACGCGCCCATTGGGAAATACTGCTGCGGGCCAGGGCCATCGAAAACCAGTGCTATGTGCTGGCCAGCGCCCAGGGCGGGATTCATGAAAACGGCCGCCGCACCTGGGGCCACAGCATGCTGATCGATCCCTGGGGCGAGATCGTGGCGCTGTTGCCGGAAGGCGAGGGCGTGATCGGCGGCGTCATCGACCCCGCGCGGCTTGATGGCGTACGGCAAAATTTGCCGGCATTAGCACATCGCAAACTCTGATCCGACAGGGCTTGATGCAGGATTGATTAGCAAAGCGTAATAGCTCGCGATGATCTACAATTGAAAATTATTTTTACAGTTATCGCTGCGCCGGCTTTGCCGTCGCTGCACACAAGGAAACAGTCATGACGCCTTTCGAACCGAATTTCAGCACGCTGGCTGCCGCCCGCGACATCTTGCTCACGCCTTTTGGACTCGATGAGGCGGCCCTGATCAAGACGCTCGGTACGATGTTTACCCATAAAGTCGATTACGCCGACCTGTATTTCCAATTTACCAAGAGCGAAGGCTGGAGTCTCGAAGAAGGCATCGTCAAGACCGGCAGTTTTTCGATCGACCAGGGGGTTGGCGTACGCGCCATTTCCGGCGACAAGACGGCGTTTTCATATTCCGATGAAATCTCGGCAGGCGCCTTGCAGGATGCGGCGATTGCCACCCGCACGATCGGCCGCCAGGGCGCAGGCAAGATCAAGGTCGCATCGGGCATGACGGCGCAGGGCGGCCGCTCGCTGTATCTGCCCAACGATCCGCTCGATTCCCTGAGTGCGACCTACAAGGTCAAGCTGCTCGAACGTCTTGAAAAAATGGCACGCGCCAAGGATTCGCGCGTGGTGCAGGTGATGGCCGGCCTGGCCGGCGAATACGATGTGGTGCTGGTGGCGCGCAGCGACGGCGTGATCGCCGCCGATATCCGGCCATTGGTGCGCATCTCGATTACCGTCATCGCCGAGCAGAACGGGCGCCGCGAAATCGGTTCCTCGGGCGGCGGCGGCCGTTTCAACTATGCTTATTTCGACGATGCGCTGCTCGACAAATATGCGTCCGACGCCGTCCATCAGGCGGTGGTCAATCTCGATGCGCGGCCGGCGCCGGCCGGTCCGATGACTATCGTGCTGGGGCCGGGCTGGCCCGGCGTGCTGCTGCACGAAGCCATCGGCCATGGTCTCGAAGGCGACTTCAATCGCAAGGGATCGAGCGCGTTTTCTGGGCGTATCGGCGAGCGCGTGGCCGCCAAGGGCGTCACGGTGGTCGATGACGGCACGCTGGCCGACCGTCGCGGCTCGCTGAACATGGATGATGAAGGCAACCCGACCCAGTGCACGACGCTGATCGAAGACGGCATCCTGAAAGGCTATATCCAGGATACGATGAATGCGCGCCTGATGAAGATGCCGGTGACCGGCAATGCGCGGCGCGAATCGTTCGCGCATTTGCCGATGCCGCGCATGACCAATACCTATATGCTGGCCGGCGACAAGGACCCGGCCGAGATTCTCGCTTCGGTCAAAAACGGACTGTATGCCGTCAATTTCGGCGGCGGCCAGGTCGATATCACGAACGGCAAGTTCGTTTTTTCCGCCAGCGAAGCGTATATGATCGAAGATGGCAAGGTCACTTATCCGGTCAAGGGCGCCACCCTGATCGGCAACGGTCCGGACGTGCTCAACCGCGTCTCGATGATCGGCAATGACATGCGGCTCGATTCGGGCGTCGGCGTGTGCGGCAAGGAAGGCCAGAGCGTGCCGGTCGGCGTCGGCCAGCCGACGCTGCGCATCGATGGCGTCACGGTCGGCGGCACGGCCTGACGGCAGCGCTTCGCAGTGTGGCATCTCCGTGGCGTCCGGGCGCTGCCCCGGGGCGCATAAAGCGCTTGCCAAGCTGACCGAAATATTGTTATAGTCAGTCTATTCGTTTAATGACATTTTGAATTTACCCATGTTTGCTGCCGTTTCCCGCCATTCCTTTTATTTTTATTTTAGCAACTCCAGCCCAAAGGCGGTGGAGATGCGGACGGTTCACGTAGCAGCAAATTAAACGAGATACCCAACCAAAATTCCAGAAAACCGCCAGTAATGGCGGTTTTTTTTTGATTTCATCGAATTGAATACAGGAGTACGCCATGCCACGCACAGATGATCTTCGCATCCGAGAAATGAAAGAATTGACGCCGCCATCGCACCTGATTCGCGAGTTTTCCTGTTCCGAGCAGGCAGCGCACACGGTGTCCGATGCGCGTCAGGCGCTACACAAGATTTTGCATGGCGAAGACGACCGCCTGATGGTCGTCATCGGTCCCTGCTCGATTCACGATACGCGAGCGGCGATGGAATATGCCGAGCGCCTGGCGCGCGAAAAACGGCGCTTTGCCGGCGAGCTCGAAATCGTCATGCGCGTGTATTTCGAAAAGCCGCGCACCACGGTCGGCTGGAAAGGCCTGATCAACGATCCGTATATGGATAACAGCTTCCGGATCAACGACGGCTTGCACATGGCGCGTGAAATGCTTTTGAAAATCAATGAACTGGGGGTGTCGGCCGGTACCGAATTTCTCGACGTGATCAGCCCGCAATACATCGCCGATCTGATCAGCTGGGGCGCAATTGGCGCCCGCACGACCGAGTCGCAAGTGCATCGCGAACTCGCTTCGGGCCTGTCGTGTCCGGTCGGTTTCAAGAACGGCACCGATGGCAACGTCAAGATCTCGATCGAAGCGATCAAGGCGGCATCGCAGTCGCATCATTTTCTGTCGGTGACAAAAGGCGGTTACTCGGCCATTGTTGCCACCAACGGTAACGAGGATTGCCACATCATTTTGCGTGGCGGGAAGACGCCGAATTTCGATGCCGCCAGCGTCGACGCCGCCTGCAAGAGCGTGGCCGCACAAGGTTTGCCGGCACGCCTGATGATCGATGCGTCGCATTCCAACAGCAGCAAGAAGCCGGAAAATCAGATTCCCGTATGCGCCGACATCGCCGCCCAGGTGGCCGGCGGCGATGTGCGCATCATCGGCGTGATGATCGAATCGCATCTGGTTGCGGGCCGCCAGGATATGGTGCCGGGCAAGGAACTGGTCTACGGCCAGTCGATTACCGATGGCTGCATCGACTGGGAATCGAGCGTCAAGGTGCTCGAAGGGCTGGCGCAGGCCGTCAAGGCCCGCCGCCTGAAGACGGGCGCGTAATATTGCAGGCATTCGCGGATGCCCGCTGTGGGCGCACCGGGCGAGACGGCGGGCGCAAGTTCGCCGTCTTTTTCTCATGCGGCCGGCGGCATCAGAATGCGTAGTTGGCTGTCAAATAAAAGGAACGGCCGAGCGGATCGGCGTAACGGCCATCGTAGCCGATCTGGTTGCCGCCGCCGCCATTTTGCAATGTCAGCGGTGGATTGCGGTCAAACAGGTTCTTGATGCCGGCGGTGACGGTAAACGCTTTGCTGAATGCATACTTGCCCTGCCAGTCGAACGTCGTATAGGACGGCACTTTCAATCCGGCAAAGGCCGTCGTCTCTCCTTCCGTGCCGTCGGCGTTCATCACGAAGATGGCGGTGCCCGCTTCATACGACTCGTCGCGGTAGCCGGACTTGTAATTGGCCGACAGCGTATTGGTGAAGGGGCCACTCTGCAGGGTCGCCGCCAAACGCGTTTGCACACGGAAGACGACGGCTTGATCGGGGCCGAAGACGCCGAGATCGGTCTGCACTTCACCGCCGGGAACGCTTGTGTAGTTTTGCTTGAGCATGTAGGTGCCGGTCCAGGTCGCCGTCAAATTGCCGAACGGCAGTCTGCTGCGATAGACGAAATCCCAATCGATGCCGCGGTAATTGGCTTCGCCGCCATTGATAGCGGTTTGAGTATAGGCGATGGTTTTATAGCCTGCCGGATCCATATAGCCGTCGACAAACAAGGCGCTATAGCGGGCCGGGTTGCTGAATGCCACTTGTTCGGCGATGCCTTGCGACAAGATCTGGTTGCTGATTTTTACATTCCACAAATCGAGGCCCAGCGACAAACCGCTCAGCGGCTCGATGCGAAAGCCGAGCGTCCATTGCTTCGATTTTTCCGGTTTCAGCCCGGCTTCGCCACTGGCGCCGTTCGGACCGGACAGCAAGTCGTATTGCGAATTGGGTGGCTGGCAGCCGGAACTGCCGGCAATCGGGCAGTTATAGCTGCCGGCGGTATTGCCGGCGAAAGTGACGGCGCCGGCAATATCGCTGATATTGGGGGCCTTGAAACCGGTGCCGTAGGCGCCGCGTACGAGCAGTTTTTCTATCGGCGTCCAGCGAAAACTGGCCTTGTAAGTGGCCGAGCTGAAGGTATTGCCCAGATCGGCATCGGCCAGTTTTTCATTGAGGCCGCTGACGGGATCGGCAAGCAGGCTGTAGACTTCCCTGCTGTGGACTTTATCGTAGCTGTCGTAGCGGGCCGACAGCGTGCTTTCCAGTGTTTTTGTGACCGGCAGCAGCAGTTCGCTGAAGACGCCCCAGTTATTGCGGCTGGCATCGAAGGGGACCAGGCCATAGGTGCCGCCAACCGGGTAGTCGCTCGACGCCGGCTGGCTCGAAAATCCGCTGCCCGACAGAATCAGGGGGTTGTAGCCGATCCGGTAGCGAGTTTGCGAGTAGTCGCCGCCGAGCGAAACGATGGCCGTCCCGCCCGGCAATGCAAATACGTCATGCTGGGCACCGCCATGCACGGTATTGAGGTCGGAGCGGGTCTTTGAAAAAGTGGTGCCGTTGAGCAGATAGCTGCGCAGCGCACCAGCGCCGGTGCCGGTAAGCGGATCGTAACTGCCATCGGCGACCAGGCTGGCCAGGCCGGTATAGTCGGTATAGCCGCCGGCCGCATTATCTTGAATCTCGCTATGCGACAAAGTCAGGCTGGCATTGTAGTTCCAGCCCATGCTCAGGCCGTTGAGGCCGAACGCCAGATGGCGGGCATTGGTAACGAAATCGTCGGCGCGGCCGCCGGCGCTGATGGAGCGGTAACCGAGGGTGGCGCCGTCGGTCGCAGTCAGGCCGTTGGCCGCCAGATACGGCGCGACATACTTGTCCCAGATGGTCGGCAGGCGGGTCGTGCTGTTGACACCCATCGGTTGCGCCGAAGCGGCAAACTGCGCCAGCATGTCGAAGCGCGAGACGACCAGTTCGCCCCACAGATTGCTGTCTTCGCCGAGTTTCAAGATTCCTTTCAGCAGACCGCTGTCGCGTTTGGTGGCGGGGATATCCTGCACCGTTGCCGCATAGTTGAAGCGGCAGGTGGCATCGCTGCCGCTCAGCTGTACGCCGGCCAGCGCCGAACCGCAGTTGCCGTTTTTTGTATAGAACGGATTGAAGGTATAGGTGGTGGCCGTGGCCGGATCGCCGCCGGTCGGATAGGCTTTGACGGTGATATTGGCCGGTTCGGTATTGGACGTGCGCTGGTCAAAAATATAGTTTTTGCCGCCCGACGAAAACGGCAGATAGGCGCCTTGCGACGATACCGAGCGCTGTGATGCCAGCAGTTGCTGTTGTTCATCATGGCTATAGGATGCCAGGATATTGAATTTGTCGGTTTCGAGGTCGCCAAAGCCCTTGCTGATAGCGAAATTGGAACTCTTGCCGCCCGGGTGTTGCGGCGACTGCACGTTGGCATACACACTGGCGTCGGTCTTATTTTTCTTCAGGATGAAATTGACGACGCCGGCAATGGCATCGGAACCGTACAGGGCCGAGGCGCCATCGGTGAGAATTTCGACGCGCTCGACGGCATCGAGCGGAATGCTTTCCAGATTGACCGCAAAGCCGCCGCCCTGGCCGGCACCAAGCGCGGTCGGCGCCATGCGCTGACCGTCGAGCAGCACCAGCGTGTACTTCGACGCCAGCGAGTGCAGCGAGGCCGTGGTGGCGCCGCCGCCGCCGCCATTGACCGAGCTTGATGCCGGTACAAAACCTTGCATGGCTGGCAGCATCTGGATCAGGTCGCTGGCCGATGTCGCACCGCTTTTCTTGATCTCTTCCTGGGTCAGGACCTGGACCGGTAGCGCGCCTTCCTTGGCGATGCGCCTGATCGAGGAGCCGGTGATTTCGACGCGCTGCAGTGGCGCGGTATCGCTTGCTTGCTGCGCAATGGCGGGCAGCATGGTCATGGCGGCCGTTAGCACGAGAGCGCCCGGAATTGTCCTGCGCAGTGAAGGCGATACGATGGTTTCTTGGCTCATGGCTGGTTGCCCCTTGCGTAAAGTATATTTACTGATCGCTCGCCAATGCTGTGAACACTGGCCTTATGCCTGGCGTTTGCCGGGGCCTTTTCGGCGCGCTATGCGAAGGAGCGCCGGGCGGGACGGTGTCAGTGATGCCTTGTTGTATTGTTACGTTTCTTTATTGCGTTTTTTACGGCGTATCTGAGGCGAATCGAATTTATTGCTATGGAAAAAATAGCGGTGCGGACAGCAAATTTTTTGCGCGAAAATTTGATTCTGTTTTGGCGGCTATTTATTGTTTTGTTTATTCGCAAGAAAGAAGTACATCGCTGGCGCGATCTTTATTTCGTATGAGATTTCTTCGCGGTGGCGTAAGCCAGCTTGCCGCAGACGTGGCGCTAAGGTCAGGGCATCGATTGCGGCGGCCGCTTGCGCGATCGGCTTTTGGGCAAGAATTGCAGGAGAAGAAATGCAGGAGAAGAAGTGCAGGAGAAGAAGTGCAGGAGAAGAAGTGCAGGAGAAGAAGTGCAGGAGAAGAAGTGTTGCGGGGAATGCGCGGATGAAAACAGCCGGGGCAAAAAAAGCGCCCGCAGATTTCTCTGCGGGCGCTTTTGACATCAGGTCAATTCTGCAAGTTCAGCTTAGAACTTGTAGGTTGCCTTCACGTAGAACGTACGACCCAGCGGATCCGTGTAGCGTGGATCGTAACCTTGTTGGAAGGTCGTCGTTTGGGTTGTGACAGGCGGATTGGTATCGAACAGGTTCTTGATACCGATCGTCAAGTCCGCATTCTTGTAGCCGGTATAGTTACCGGACAAGGAGTAGGTCGAGTAAGCCTTGACATGACTTTCGCCGTCTTGGTCAAGATAGCCGCTCATGTACTTGTTCGAGAAGTTCGCGCCCCACTTGCCCATCTTCCAGTTCAATGTCGCGTTGTGCTTCCAACGGAACACTGGTGTGGAACCGGAATATACGCCAACGTTTTCGAAGTATTCGCCGCCTTTTTCATTTTGGTACTTGTAGCTATGTACCCAGGTGCCGTCGATGTTGAACGAGAAATCGCCATAAGAAGTGCGTGGCAGTTTCCAGAGCAAGCTCAAGTCGACGCCGGAGGTGTGAACTTCGCCGAGGTTGTCGAGAACGGCGTTGACGTATTCCAGTGTCTTGCCGTCAGCCGAATAGACGAAGTAGCTCTTGTACTTTTCGTAGTTGTCGAAAATAGTCGTTTCATCAACAGTGCCGATCTTGTCGCGGATCTTGATGTTGAAGTAGTCGATCGACATGGTGACCGACTTGACTGGTTCAAACACGACGCCGAGGCTGTATGTCTTCGACTTTTCAGCCTGCAGGTTGGCGTTGCCGCCGCTGCGGATGTACTGTTGCTGGCCGCAAGCGACGTTCGGGTTGGCGCCTGCCGCGGCGGTGCCGCCTGGGCACAATACCGGATCGTCATACGGATTTTCGGTAAAGGTCTTGGTAGCAGGACCGTACAGATCGTACAGTGTCGGGGCACGGAAACCGGTGTTGTACGAAGTACGGAACATCAGGTCTGGCCGTGGCTGCCAGCGCAAGCCGATCTTCGGATTGGTGGTGCCGCCGACATCGCTGTAGTGATCGTAACGTGCTGCCAGCGACAGCTCGAGGTTTTTGATCACAGGGATGCTCAACTCGGAATACACGGCACCGATAGTGCGCGAGCCAGCCTGGTCTTGTGCGTCGGCATAGCCGGAGCTCGAAGCCTGCGAAGCCAGTGCAGTGTTGACATCGTAGGTTGCCTTGTCGTGACGGAACTCGGTACCGACAGCGAAACCGACATCGCCGGCTGGCAATGTGTAGATCGAACGGCTGACCTTGCCATCGACACCGACGGAAGTCATCTTGGCTGCCAGGTATTCACCTTTGAGCTTCGAGTTTTCGATGTATGTCGCACCTTCGGCCGATTGGGCGCCGAACGGGTTCAGGATGCCTGCCAGTACGCCGGCCTTGATCAGGCTGTCGTTGGTGTAGCCGTCAAGGAAGGCGCTGCTGGCCTTGCTGACTGCGTAGGTGAAACCGACATTGTAGTCCCAGCCTGCGATCAAACCTTCCGAAGCCAGTACCAGACGATCGGAGATGCTGGTGTCGTAGCCCATGCGGTTGCCGGCGGCAACAGTACGCCAGCTGACCGTGATCGGTGTGCCGTCCATGCCTGCCACGGCCGGGGTAATGCCGTTGCCTGGATAGTACTTGCTACCCGATGTCATGGTGATACCGGTCAGCGGCGATGGTGCGATGCTGTTGGTATCGGTGCTGCGCGAGTGCATGTATTCGACAGTCGCGATATTGTCTTTGCTCAGCTTGAACGTGCCTTTGCCGAGGAAGGATTCCTGTTGTGTCTTAGGAATGTCCTGGATGTACGCTACGGTGTTCGTGCGGCAGGTCTTCGATTTTGCATAGGAGACCAGGCCCGTGCCTACGCAACCGCTGGCATAGTATGGGTTGCCGGTGACGCCAGAATTCGCTTGATAGAAGTTACCAGGCTGCGAAGTGCCGCTGGTGCTGTTGCCGGTGCTGGAGAAGGCACGATCGGTTGCTGCCAAGGCTGTTTGCTTGTGGAAGTCGACCACGCCATAGAGGTTGAAGCCATCTTTTTCGAGATCGCCATAACCGCCCGCCAGGTTCAGACGCGATTCGGCGCCGGCACCGGTTTTTGGCTGGGTGCGTTCGACGCTGACCGTGCCGCCTTGGATCGAGCGCTTGGTGATGAAGTTGATCACGCCGCCGATCGCGTCGGTACCGTAGATAGCCGAAGCGCCGTCGCGCAGCACTTCAATGCGGTCAAGTGCAGATACTGGAATGATGTTGAGATCGACGCTCGAACCGTTAAAAGGGTGCGATGCGATGCGGCGGCCGTTCAGCAAGACCAGGGTCTTGTTGCTGCCGAGGCCGCGCAGATCGGCCACGGCGATACCGCCGGTGCCGGAACCGATTGCCTGGCTGCTACCTTCCGAACTTTGGTTCATCGACAGCGTGTTCAACACTTCTGCCGCGGTGGTCAAGCCTTGCTTTTCGAAATCGGCCGCTTTGATCGAGGTGATTGGCAGCGCGGTTTCGGTTGCCAGACGTTTAATGCTGGAACCGGTTACTTCGACCCGTTGAATCGGGGCCGCGCTAGCGGTGTCGCTGGTGGTTTGGGCATACGCACCGTGCATGCCGAAGGCCAGGCCGCCGGCAAACATCAAGCGCAGCGTGCG
>JAIZVZ010000177.1 GCA_021768485.1 Oxalobacteraceae bacterium
CTGCGCCAGGCTGCGCACTTCAGCCGCCACCACGGCAAAGCCGCGGCCCTGCTCGCCGGCGCGCGCCGCCTCCACCGCCGCGTTCAGCGCCAGGATATTCGTCTGGAAGGCGATGCCGTCGATGACAGAAATGATGTCGACGATCTTGTGCGAGCTGTCCTTGATCGCCCCCATCGTCTGCACCACTTCGCCGACCACGCTGCCGCCCTTGACGGCTATGCCGCTGGCCGAGACCACCACTTGATTGGCTTGCCGCGCATTGTCGGCATTTTGCTTGACGGTTGAAGTGAGCTCTTCCATCGTGCTCGAAGTCTCTTCGAGCGAACTGGCCTGTGATTCGGTGCGCCGCGACAGGTCGGCATTGCCGACCGCTATCTGGTTGGCCGCCACCGAAATGGTGTCGGTCGAAGCGCGCACGCCGCCGACCAGGCGCGACAGATTGCTATTCATCTCGCGCAGGGCTTCAAGCAATTGTCCGGTTTCGTCACGGCTGTCGCTATGCACATCGGAGGTCAGGTCGCCGGCGGCCACGCGCTGCGCCACTTCGACCGCACGCGCCAGCGGCCTGGTGATCGAACGCCCGAGCAGCGTCGCGCACACGGCGCCGAAGGCCAGCATGATCACGCCGAGCACGATCATCAGATTGCGGCTGGCGACATTGATGGCGGCGATATCGGTCGTATCCTCGCTGATCTGGCGCCGCTGCTCGGCCACCATGGCTTCGATGGCCGCGACATAGGCTTTTGATATCGGTATGAATTTTTGTTGCAGCATCTGATTGGCTTCATCGAGCTTGCCTGCCTTTTTCAAAGCCATGATAGTGTCGCGGTCATTCAAAAAAGCCTGGCGCGCCTCGCCTACCGCATTGAACAAGGCTTTTTCCTTGTCGGTCTTCATATGTTCGCCTACCTTTTTTTGCAAGTCGCCGGTAGCCTTATTCGAGGCCGCGGCATCTTCATCAAAAAAAGTAGCGAGCGATGGATCGTTGCTCTTGATGACGGCTTGCACCCGTCGTATCGCCGTATGGGTATAGCGGTACCAATCGCTGATCATGCGTTCTGTTGTCAGCGGCTCATCCAATAATTCTTGCGCGGCACTGGCAACCGTGTTTAAGCGATTGATGCTGACGATAATCGTCACCATGGAAAAAAACAGGATGATGGCGAAACTGAGTCCGAGACGGCGACCGATAGAGATGTTCTTGATAAATTTAAGCATTTTCAGATCTTTTCATTTTCAAAAAAAACCACATCAGCGTCAGCTAATGACGCAAGGAAAATTACAAAACTAAATCAGACCGCCATCAGGCCAATGACAATTTCAACGGGCAATCTCAACGTGAATTGACTATGCCGCTGGAAAATCACGCAAAACACAGCGCGCAAAATGACTATGAAATAAGAAGATTACTTTTTGGAAAGTAAAATCAGTATAGATCATTTCCCATGGGAAATGTATACTTTGTGAAATTATGCAACAGTTTTATGTGCGCCAAGACACATTGAACCAAGACACCTTGAACCAAGACGCAGTCCCATATGCAAATAGCCAGGCAAAAGAATCGCAATATCATTGCGATAACAAATACACATCTGAAAAAGCATCGGTTTCGTCTAAAAATTTGATTTTATGCAATTTATATACGATAAAACGTGCTTTATTGCAATTTTCTTACACTAAAGTCTGTTCTTTGATGCCGGCGTGCAGCGGCATTGTCGAC
>JAIZVZ010000178.1 GCA_021768485.1 Oxalobacteraceae bacterium
CGGCTGCGGCGCGCGGTGGTGGCCGTGGATTGTGGCGTGCCGGTCAATCCCGGCTCGATCGAATCGCAGATCCAGGGCGGGCTATTGTTTGGCCTCAGCGCTGCGCTGTACAACGAAATCACCATCGAACACGGCGCCATCCAGCAAAGCAACTTCAACGACTATCGCATGATACGCATGAATGAAACGCCGCCGCTGGAGGTGCACATCATCAACAGCACCGAGGCCCCAGGCGGTATCGGCGAACTGGCGACGGCCATTGCCGCGCCGGCATTGTGCAACGCGATCTTCGCCGCCACCGGCGTCAGGGTGCGTGAACTGCCGATCCGGCCTGAACTTCTGGCACAGGAGAAAGCGGCATGAAGCGCATCCTGATTTCCCTGGTGGTCCTGCTACTGGCCGGTGCCGGCGCCTACCATTACCTGACGCGTTCCGATCCATCGCCGGGCACAGCCCCAGTGCTGCAGGGAGTGGCGACGGCTGGCTCGCTGATCGCACGCGGCGCCTATCTGGCGCGGGCGGCGGACTGCGTGGCCTGCCACACCACGGCCGGCGGCAAAGCGTTTGCCGGCGGCCTGGCGTTCAAATTGCCGTTCGGCACGCTGTACTCTTCCAACATTACGTCCGACCCCAAGACCGGCATCGGCAATTGGAGTGACGACGATTTCGTCCGGGCGCTGCATGACGGCATCCGGCATGACGGCCAGCGGTTGTATCCGGCGTTTCCCTATACCTCGTACTCACTGCTGAGCCGTGATGATGTGCTGGCGATCAAGGCTTATCTGTTCAGTCTGCCTGCGGTGGAACAAGCCACACCGCTGCCGGCGTTGAGCTTCCCCTTCAACCAGCGCTGGGCGATGGGCTTGTGGAACGCAGCGTTCTTCAAGAGCGAACGGTTTGTCCCGGAAGCGGCAAAGTCGGCGCAGTGGAATCAGGGCGCGTATCTGGCGAATGCGCTGGCGCATTGTGCGGAGTGTCATACGCCACGGAATATCGGCTTCGCGCTCGATCATCGCAACGCGCTGGCCGGCGCGGTGGTGAACGGCTGGCAGGCGCCCAATATCACCGCCGATGCGCTGTACGGCATCGGCAAATGGAGTGATGAAGAACTGTACCAGTACCTGCGCTTCGGCCACGCGGCCGGGCACGGTTCCGCCGGCGGCCCGATGGGCGAAGCGGTGGAAAACAGCCTGCAGTATCTGGCGCCGCAGGATACGCGTGCCTTGATCAGTTATCTGCGCAGTGTGCCGGCGCGGGCCGGGCATAACCCGGTGGCGATCAATCCGCAGCCGGATAGTGTGGCCAAATCCGGCGCCTACGCGCCAGCGCCCACCACGCCGGCCGGGCTTCAGCCGGGGCTGCGACTGTTCGAGGCCAGCTGCGCCAGCTGTCATCAATGGAATGGCGGCGGCGCGCAAACCGGCAATGCCGCCTTGCTTGGCGCGCGCGCTGTCAACGATGTCTCTGGCCGCAACGTGGTGCAAACCATTCTGCACGGCGCGAACATGCGCATCGGCAGCGGCGAAGTATTGATGCCCTCGTTTGCTAGCTTCACCGATGACGAAATTGCGCAGTTAAGCAATTACGTGATCTTCCAGTTCGGCGGCAAACCGGGCAAGGTTACGCCGGAGACGGTAGCCGCACAGCGCAAGAACTGAAGTGCCGCGCTTGGTCGATGAGTTGAGAAACCCCGCTGAGACGCCCAGCGCAACCTGGCCGC
>JAIZVZ010000179.1 GCA_021768485.1 Oxalobacteraceae bacterium
CGTAAAGAATCTTGCATGGGGAGGTGGCGCGCCGCTAAGGGCGTCAACGTGGGCAACAGCTTTGAATTCTAAGGCAATGATGAGTTGCGTGCAAGTTTGATCAGGATTTCTACTTACGTTGCAATGCCAGGTTGTAGGCTTGATTTTTGTCGCGTTTTGAAACGCTTAATACGACCACTGTAACGATGCGGTCGTGCACTTCATAAATTAGACGATAGCCTGCGTTTCGCAGTTTGATCCGGTAGGTATTTTGCATGTCCATGCCTGATAAGCGTGCTGACGGTACATGTGGATTGATGAGACGGCGCTCAAGTATTTTTTTGAACTGCAAATGAATGGAATTGTCGAGCCGTTGCCATTCTTTTAAAGCTTGCTCGTGGAATTCCAATTGGTATGTTATAGCTCGTCGAGTGACACTTTAATGGTTTTTCCGCCATGCCGCTGTCTCGCGATTGCGGCTAGTTCGAGGTCCTCAAGCTTGTCAATCAATGCTTCAAATGTCTCTGCCGGAACCAAGTACGCGGACGCGCGCTTATTTTGGAGTATTGCTACAGCGGACTTTCCTGCTTCCTCAATGACCGAGTAGGGATCACGTTTCAGCTCAGTGATGGTTACCGTCGAGGCTGCATAAATAGCATGGGTGGATGTCATGGCGTCTCCCGTTAAAGATGCGTTGCGTATATTTATCCCTATTTTAATGTGCGGGTTTGCGCTCAGACAAAAATAGCGTCATAGACTAAAAGAGTTCATCCGATTGTTCGAAGAAGCGGTGTTTGGCGCCGGCGTCGTAATCATGTACACAAGATTAAAGGCAGCGTGGGCCGGAAGTCCTTGGTCTGGCCGCGACTATGATGATCGAAGGTGATGGTCAGCAGGTGCGCACTGCCGGCGGCGACAGGGAGTGTGCTGGCTTGCGCCGTGGGCGACGGTGGCGTCGGCTGCGTTACCAGGACGTCGGTGATGCGGCGCAGGCTGACGGCGTGTTCCAGCGGCTGCTGGCGCGGGCCTTGCCAGCTTTCCGGGGCGCTGGCGGTGCGGAGGAAGAACCACATCGGTTCCGACAGCGGGGCATCGCTGGCGATGTCGATGCTCATGCCCTCCGGCAGATACGATGGCCGGTAGGGGAAGGTCGCGAAGCTTGGCCCGTCGCCGTCGGCGTCAGGCCGATAGCAGACGCCGAACGGCGACACACCGTCATCGCCGCTCAAGCGCTCGTGCAGCCGGGTTGGCGCGGTCACCGGGCTGGTGGCTTCTGCTTCGTCGGCCACCCACAGCAATTCAATAAACCCGTTGGTGAAGAAGAAGCGGCGGTTGGCCGTGCCCTGGCCGGGATGCGTGTTGCCACTGCCCTCGGTCAGGCCGAAGGCGCGCAAGGCTGCGGCCTCCGCCTCGCCACCCGGCGCCACGCGGATGAAGACGTGGTCTATTTGCATAACACCAGCGCATGCGCGGCGATCGGCGCGCCGTTTTCCTCGCGCGCCTCCAGCGCCTGCGTGGCCAGCACGGTGAAGCCGGTCTCGCCGGCCAGACGGCGCAGATAGTCCAGCGTATGGGCATAGCGGTTGGAGGGCCGCAGCACATAATCCTCACTGTCGCCCGCCTCCACCGAGAAGCAGAAACGGCCGCCCGGCCGCAACGCCGCGTGCACCGCGCGGAACACCGGCGCCAGATCGCCGATATAAACGAAAACGTCGGCCGCCACCGCC
>JAIZVZ010000180.1 GCA_021768485.1 Oxalobacteraceae bacterium
CGAGCAAGTCGGCGCGATTCTGTTCCTGGCGTCCAGCGAAGCGTCGTACATCACCGGCACCGTCCTGCCCGTCGGCGGCGGCGACCAGGGTTAAGGGGAGCACATGGCTTTTGTTGAAGTTGATGACGTGCGCCTGCATTTTCGCAGCGATGGCGATCCGGAACTGCCTTGCCTGGTGTTGTCCAATTCGCTTGGTACCGACCTGAGCATGTGGGATGCGCAAGCCGCCGTGCTGGCGCAACAATTTCATGTGCTGCGCTACGACAGCCGTGGTCACGGCCAGTCGGGGCGAGGCAACGTGCCGGTAACGCTGGAACGTCTGGGCCGCGATGTGATCGGCCTGCTGGACGCGCTGGCGATTTCGCGCGCGCATTTCTGCGGCATTTCCATGGGTGGCTTGACCGGGCAATGGCTGGGCGTGCACCAGCCGCAGCGCCTGCATAAGCTGGTGGTGGCCAACACCGCCGCCCGCATCGGCACGCTGGATGGTTGGGCCGCGCGTGCCGCACAGGTGCGCCGTGAAGGCATGGACAGCGTGGCCGATGGTTCGGCCGGACGCTGGTTCACACCGCAATTCGTCGCCGACGAACCGGCCAGCGTGGCAGCCATGATCGCCGGCCTGCGCGCGCAGGACGCGGAAGGCTACGCCGCTTGCTGCGACGCGCTCGCCATCGCCGATCTGCGCGATGCGATTGCCGCCATTCCGGTGCCGACCCTGGTCATCGCCGGCGCCCACGACCCCGTCACTACCGTGGCCGATAGTGAATGGATGGGCCGACAAATCGCTGGCGCGAAACTGGCCGTCGTCCCCGCTTCGCACCTTTCCAACATCGAAGCCAGCCAGCAGTTCAACCACGCGCTACTGCATTTCCTTTAACAACTATTGTAGCGACTTCGCGTCGAACAAGGCATCACTCCAGACATGCAGCTGCGCCAGACTAGCACTGGCCAGCGTGCTTCTGACGGCTTTCAGCAACGCCCCGAAACGCCGGATCAGTTGCCGCTCCAACAAAGCCAGCGCGCCCTCCTTGTGGCCCTGTTCAAGCCCCTGCCGCTGCCCCTTTTTCAAACCTTTTTGCCATCCTTTTTCCATGAACGACTGTTCCAATGGACTGATCCATTCCATTTTTCGCTCCTTCTCCAACTTCACGACAGCCCGCCAATATCCGCCTTGCCAGTGCAGGATTGCGCTGCGCTTGAACTTCGATATGAATCAGCACCCATTGCCCGCTCTGTCGCGCAAGCACACCTCAACCAGCTTGTCCGCCACGATACCGGTGGCGGTAGCACCAAAGCCGAGCCCGACCAACTCCTTGTCAAGAAAACGCGGACGTTTCGCCCAATCGATCCCGGCGCACAGTGGAAAAAAAAAGAACGCCATGAAGGGCCTGAACACATGCGCAATTGCCATCTTCCAAGGCAGATCGTAGTGGGCGGATGGTGTGGCATATAGCATCCGCCCAGTCTGCGATCAGTTTTAGCCTGCCCGTATTGAGCCACCTCAGCCTCCGCCAAGGCAATACATCGGGGTCAGAAGGTGTGGCGCATGCCGGCCATGACGCCGTTTTGCGCCTTGCCGGCGGCCACCGTGCCGCCGGCATCCAGTGCGTTGGCCGCCGCGCCGCGATTATCCATGCGGCCGATGCCGGCATACACGGCGCTGCGCACCGACAAGGCATACGTCAGACGCAGCACAAACAGATT
>JAIZVZ010000128.1 GCA_021768485.1 Oxalobacteraceae bacterium
GACTTCGGCATTGCTGAGGGCGCTGATCTGATTGCTGACCAGCGCGGCCACCTGCGCGCTCGAGAGGGCGGCGATGGCGGCCGTCTTCAGGGCGGCCAGATCGGCCGTCTCGATGACTGCAATATTTGTGGCACGGATGGCGGCGGCCTGGGCCGTGGTGAGGGCCGCAAATTGCGATGTTGTCAAAGCGATTATCTGCGCGGTTGACAAGCCATTTTGTACTTGATTGCTTGTCAGCGCCGGAATTTGCGATGGCTGCAAAGCCATGATCTGATCGGTGCGCAGCGCCAAAACATCATCCGTGGAGAGAGACGCGAGCAAGGAAGTACTTAAGCCGGCAATGCCTGCGGTTGTCATGCCTAATACGATTTGGTTACTCATCTCTGATTCTCCTGGGTGCTTGCTTGTAAATGATGACGATGGCGTTGATGTCTACTGCTCGCTAACTCTACTGCTCGCTAACTTATCCGATGTGATTTGCTGAAAGGCATAGCGGCTGGCGGTGATGGCATATTGAATACAATGATTAATAATCCTTACAAATGTTTACAATACTTTACATTCTTATCGTCAACAGGGCAGCAAACTTTAGTCGGATCGCCGAGAAAATCAGCCGAAATTATGGGGGGGTGTTGTTTTCGTGAACGTCAGCGCAGAGCGCCCGGCGACAGGAGTGATTTCATAGCGAAAATGCAATCTGGGAGGGCTTGTGTCTTCGTTATCGGCTCGCCGTCAAGCGTGCGCGGCGCGACGTCTGCAAACGTCGGCACGACGCTTGTGCTGACACAAAAAATGACGCAGAGATAGTGAAAACAGTGGAAATATACTGTATATTTATACAGTTGCCTGTCCAGTTATTTGTGCAGTTGCCTGTGCGATCGTTGGTGCGATCGTTTGTGCGATCGTTTGTGCAATCGGTTGTGCAATCGTGTATGGCGCATTGGCTATTTGCTATGGCCTATGGCTTATGGCTTATGGCTTGTTGGCCATTGCTTATTTTTACGCCGGCGCGGATTTCCATGCTGATCCCGCACTGTTTATCCGCCTTCTCATATTTATGTATGGCTCAAACTTATGTCCGACCTGTTTTCCGATGCTGCTGAGGCGGCGGCCTTGCCGATTCTGCATCCGGCGCTGTGGCGCGCATCGGAACTGGCGCAGGCTGCTGGCTCCACCATTGCCACCGGCTATCCGGCCTTGTCGGCAGCCCTGCCCGGCGGCGGCTGGCCGACCGGCAATCTGATCGATTTGCTGTTGCCGCAAGCCGGCATCGGCGAATTGCGTCTGTTGCGGCCGGCGCTGCGCCAGCTCGGTGCCGGCCCGGGTCCTGGTCCCATCGTGCTGTTGCAACCGCCCCATGTGCCGCACGTGCAGGCGCTGGATGGCATCGATGTGCCGGCTTCGCAATTGATCTGGATTCGTAATGCGGCCGGCAATGACGGCTTGTGGGCGGCCGAGCAAATTTTGCGCAGCGGCAGTTGCGCCGCCTTGCTGTTCTGGCAGCAGCACGTGCGCGGCAATGCCTTGCGCCGTCTGCATCTGGCAGCCCAGTCCGCCGCCACGCTGTTTTGCATGCTGCGTCCGCTGGCTGTGGCCGCCGATGCCTCGCCGGCCGTACTGCGCCTGTCGCTGCACGCGGCTGCCGGCGGTCTCGAGATCGGCTTCGTCAAGCGCCGCGGTCCGCGCCGCGACAGCAGGCTGTTCTTGCCCTTACACCCTTCACCGGTATCTCTTCATCATCATGCGTTTGTGGATAGGCCTGCATTTGCCGCAACTTCCGCTGGAAGTGTTTTGTCCGACCTGGTCGGTTGACAAGGGCGCCATCGTGTTCGAACGCGAACGCGTGCTGGCCTTGTCGGCGATCGCCGGCAAGGCCGGGGTGCGGATAGGCATGCGCAGCGGCGGCGTACATCTGCTGTTGCCGCAGGCGCAGCGCTTTGCGCGCGATGCGGAGCGCGAGCAGGCCGTGCTGCACGATGCGGCGCTGGCCATGCTGCAGTATTCGCCGCAACTGGCCCAGGCCGAGGAAGCCACGCTGCTGCTCGACGTCGGCGCCAGCCTGGCCTTGTTCGGCGGGATTCGCGCCCTGTGCCGGCGCATCCGCGCCGATTTGCGCGTGCTGGGCCTGTCGGGCTCCCTCAGTTGCGCGCCGACCGCGCGCGGCGCCTGGCTGCTGGCCCGTCACCGGGGCCGCCGACCGCGCTTGTTGCAGCCGCACTCGCTGCGGCGCCAGCTCGACCGTCTGCCCTTGTCGCTGCTGCCGCCGGCCCGCCCGTTTCTCGACTGGTTCGACGGCATCGCCTGCCGCGACCTCGGCAGCGCGCGCCGCCTGCCGCGTCCCGGCCTGATGCGCCGTTGCGGCCAGCCTTTGCTGGCCCAGCTCGATTGCGCCTATGGGGAGGCCGCCGAATTGTTCGAGTGGCTGGTGGCTGCGCCGCAGTTTCGGGCCAGGCTCGAATTGTTCGAGCGCGTCGAGCAGGGCGCCGCGCTGCTGCATGGCGCCGCCCGCCTGCTGCTGCAAATGACGGGCTGGCTGTGCGCGATGCAATATGCAGTCACCCGCATCACGATCGAGCTGGAACATGAGCGCGGCCGCGTTGCCGTGGCGCCCACCAGTATTGCGCTGGAACTGGCCGAGGCCAGCTGGCGTGACGAGCATTTGCTGCGCCTGTTGCGCGAAAAGCTCGGCGCGCTGGTGTTGCCGGCGCCGGTGCTGGCGCTGTCGCTGACGGCCGCCGATGTGGTGCCGATGACGCCGCCCAGCGCCAGCCTGTTTCCGGAGCCGGGCGGCTCGCCGTCCGATCGGCGCCGTTTGCTCGAATTGCTGGTGGCGCGCCTGGGCGCCGAGAATGTCTTGCAGCCTGCCGCGCAAGCCGATTACCGGCCCGAGGTCGCCAATGCCTGGGCCCCGCTGAAATCGACGGCCGGCAGTTCAGCCGGCAGTCCGGCCAACAGTCCGGCCCCGCTGTCGGGGCTGCCGGCGCGGCCGGTCTGGCTGCTCGGCACGCCGCAAGCGCTGGCGGTGCGCGATCAGCGGCCGTATTACCGTTCGCCGCTGCGCCTGGTGTCGAAGCCCGAGCGGATCGAATGCGGCTGGTGGAGCACGGCTTGCGCGCGCGACTATTTCGTTGCCGAAGATGCGCAGCACGTGATGTACTGGATTTATCGCGAACGTTTTTCCGCCGACGAGACGGCGGCGCGCTGGTATCTGCATGGGCTGTTCGGATGAGCGCGCCACCGCCGCCGCCCCGGCCTTTGCCGTCCGAGCCACAATCGTCCTCGCCGCCGCCATCGGTGTTGCCATCGTCGTTGCCACCGTCGTTGCCACCGTCGTTGCCCCCCTATCTTGCGCATCTTTCCGCCCGCTCCGCGGTGGCAGATTCGCCGGCCGGCATGCCCGCAAGCGCCGCCGGGAAAAATCTGCCGGCCTATGCGGAATTGTTTTGCTTGTCTAATTTTTCTTTTTTACAGGGCGCCTCCAGTGCCGAAGAGCTGGTCGTACGCGCGGTTCGGCTCGGCTATACGGCACTGGCCATTACCGACGAATGCTCGCTGGCCGGCGTGGTGCGGGCCCATGCCGAAGCCAAAAAAGCCGGACTGACACTGCTGATCGGCGCCCATTTCCATTTGCAGCATGCCGATGGCAGCGCCGCCTTCTCGCTGCTGGTGCTGGCGCAAAACCGCAATGGCTACGGCAATCTGTGCGAATTGATCACGCTGGCGCGCACCCGCAGCAGCAAGGGCGCCTATTGCCTGCGGCCCGGCGACCTCGGCGCGCCCGAGCCGGCCATGGCGCATTTGCGCGGCTTGCCCGATTGCCTGGTGATTTTGCTGCCGGCCTTTGCGCTGGACCCCGACCATCTGGAAACGGCCGATGCCGATGCGGCGTGGCTGCGCGCGACCTTCGGCGCCCGCGCCTATATCGGCTGGACGCGGCTGTATCGCGCGCAGGAAGACATGCATGCGGTGGCCGTGCAGACGCTGGGCCGGCGGCACGGCTTGCCGGTCGTGGCGCTCGGCCAGGTCTGCATGCACGTGCGTTCGCGCAAGCCTTTGCACGATACGCTGAGCGCCATTCGCCTGAAGCGGCCGGTGGCCGCCTGCGGCTATGCGCTGGCCCCGAATGCCGAGCAGCACCTGCGTTCGCGCGCGCGGCTCGCTGCGCTGTTTCCGGCTTCTGCCTTGCAGCAGAGCGTGGAAATGGCCGCGCTGTGCGACTTTTCGCTCGACCAGCTGCGCTACGAATATCCGCAGGAACTGGTGCCGGCAGGCCATAGCGCGCACAGCTATCTGCGCCAGGAGACACTGGCCGGCGCCGCCCGCCGTTTCGCCGCCGGCATGCCGCCCAAGGTCGAGCGCCAGCTCGAAACCGAATTGCAGCTGATCGGCGAGCTGCAATACGAAGCCTATTTTCTGACCGTCTACGACATCGTGCGCTTTGCCCGTTCGCAGGGCATTCTGTGCCAGGGGCGCGGTTCGGCCGCCAATTCGGCCGTCTGCTATTGCCTCGGCATCACCGAGGTCGATCCGGCCCGCAGCACCTTGCTGTTCGGCCGCTTCATTTCCAAAGAGCGCGCCGAGGTACCCGATATCGATGTCGATTTCGAGCACCAGCGGCGCGAGGAAGTAATTCAGTACATTTACCGCAAATACGGCCGCCAGCGGGCCGCGCTGGCGGCCGCCGTGGCTTGCTACCGGCCCAAGAGCGCGCTGCGCGACGCCGGCCGCGCGCTCGGCGTCGACCTCGACATCATCGACCGGGTCAGCCGCGCCCATCACTGGTTCGACGGCAAGGCCGATCTGTTGCGGCGGCTGGCCGAATGCGGGCTCGATCCGCAGTCGCGGCTGGCGCGCCAGTGGGCCACGCTGGCGCAGCAGCTGCTCGGTTTTCCGCGCCACCTGTCGCAGCACAGCGGCGGCTTCGTGATCGCCCAGGGCAAGTTGTCGCGCCTGGTGCCGATCGAAAACGCGGCCATGCCCGAGCGCAGCGTGATCCAGTGGGACAAGGACGATCTCGAAGAACTGGGGCTGTTGAAGGTGGACGTGCTGGCGCTGGGCATGCTGTCGGCATTGCGCCGTGCGCTCGAGCTGGTCGGCGCCCTGCGCGGCAAGCCGTTTGCGCTGCAGGACATCCCCGACAAGGATGCGGCCACCTACGACATGCTGTGCGCGGCCGATACCATCGGCGTGTTCCAGATCGAATCGCGGGCCCAGATGAGCATGTTGCCGCGCCTGCGGCCGCGCCAGTTTTACGACCTCGTGATCGAGGTGGCGCTGGTGCGCCCGGGACCGATCCAGGGCGGCATGGTCCATCCCTATCTGCGCCGGCGCCAGGGCCTGGAAGCGGTCGACTATCCGAGTCCGGAAATGAAAATGGCGCTCGGACGCACGCTGGGCGTGCCGATTTTCCAGGAGCAGGTGATGCAGGTGGCGATGCTGGCGGCCGGTTTTTCGGCCGGCGAAGCCGACCAGCTGCGGCGGGCGATGGCGGCCTGGAAGCGCAAGGGCGGGCTGCAGCATTACTATGGCCGCATTGTCGACGGCATGCGGGCGCGCGGCTACACGCTCGAATTTGCCGAGTCGATTTTCCGGCAAATCCAGGGCTTCGGCGAATACGGCTTTCCGGAGTCGCACGCCGCCAGCTTTGCCTTGCTGGTCTACGATAGCGCCTGGCTCAAGTGCCACGAGCCGGCCGCTTTTTTGTGCGCGCTGCTCAATAGCCAGCCCATGGGTTTTTACAGCGCGTCGCAGCTGGTGCAGGATGCGCGCCGGCACGGCGTGGTGGTACGCGAGGTCGATGTCACCCTCAGTGGCTGGGAGTCCAGTCTCGAAGCGCTCGAGGCCGGCCAGCCGGCGCTCGCGCAGCCGGCGGTGCGCCTGGGGCTGGCGCAAATTACCGGCATGCGCCGCGAGGCGGCGCTGCGCATCGAGCAGGCGCGCGCCGTACAGCCGTTTGCCGACCTCGCCGACCTGGCGCGCCGCGCCCGGCTCGAGCGCCATGATTTGCAGGCGCTGGCGGCGGCCGATGCCTTGCTCGGTCTGGCCGGTCACCGGCGCCAGGCCTTGTGGCAAGCCGTGGTCGCCGTGCCCAGCCGCGATTTGCTGCGCCCGGCCGCGCTGGCCGAGCTGGCGCCGGTACTGGCGGCGCCCAGCGAGGCCGAGGCCATCGTCGGCGACTATCGCGCACTGGGCCTGAGTTTGCAACGGCACCCGCTGGCATTGTTGCGGCCGCACTTGCTGGCGCGTCGTTTTCTGCCAGCAACTACCTTGTTTGAGCATGCCAACGGCCAGTTCGCGCGCGGCGCCGGCCTGGTCACGGTGCGCCAGCGCCCGGCCACCGCCAAGGGCGTGCTGTTTTTGACGCTGGAAGACGAAACCGGCAGCGTCAACGTCATCGTCTGGCCGGCGCTGGTCGAGAGGCAAAGGCGCGAGGTGCTCGGCGCGCGTTTGCTGGGCGTCTATGGCATCTGGCAGTGCGAAGGGGCGGTGCGCCACCTGGTCGCCAAGCGCCTGCTCGATTTGTCCTCGTTCTTGGGCGATTTGCCGACTGCGAGCCGCGATTTCTGCTGAGATTGCTGGTATTCATGGCAGGTTTTGCCGGCTTGGGCAGATTGTGCCGCCCCGCAGTTTTGTGGCGCAGTTTTGTTCTTCCGTCACTATTTATCGCGACGGCGGCGATTTAGCGGCATTTTTGCATAAGGCATGCCGAGAAATTGCCTATATGCGGTATAATTTCAATTTCCAGCTCATGCCGCTCGGCACCTTCTGCAATGACCAAGTTTGTATTCGTCACAGGT
>JAIZVZ010000006.1 GCA_021768485.1 Oxalobacteraceae bacterium
CATGGCGATGCGCCTGGCGCGCCAGGCGCATCGCCATGCCGGGCGAGTTGATCGTGGCGCGCGCCGGCGGCTTGCCCTCCCAGCGGCGGCCGTCGCCGGTGTGCAGCAAAATCCATGGCAAGGTGTCGCCGTTGCGCGCCAAAATGGGCAAGGTATCGTGCTGCATCAGGTCGGCGGGGGTGTCCGGTATGCCGCGCCGCGCCAGGTAAGCCGGCGTCGCATACAGGCTGATCGGGAAATCGGCCAGTTTGCGCGCCGCCAGCGAGGCGTCGTCCGGCAACTCGCCCATGCGGATGACGACGTCGAAATTTTCGCCGATCAGGTCGACCCGGCGCGGCGTCAGATCGAGCTCCATCGCCACCGCCGGAAAACTGAGCGCAAAGCGGGCCAGCATCGGGCTGAGGACATCGGTGGCCAGATCGTGCGGCATCGAGATGCGCAGACGCCCGGTCGGCTGCAACTGCCGATCTTGCGCCAGCGATTGCGCCGCCTCGACTTCGGCCGCGACCTGGTTGGCGTATTCGAGCATCGACAGGCCGAAATCGGTCACGGTCAGCTTGCGCGTGGTGCGCAGCAGCAGGCGCTCGCCGAGCATCGCTTCGAGCGCGGCGATGCGGCGCGAGACGGTCGATTTCGGCAGTCCGAGCCGCTCGGCGGCGCGCGTAAAACTGTGGGCATCGACGACGCGGGCAAACAGCAAAAGGTCGTTAGGGTCGAGATTCATCGCTTATTGTCTCATGCAGGGAACAATGTTATCCATTTTAATGCCTTCCGGGTCGGCTTGCTCATCCCTATACTGGGGACCAGAAAACTCCACCCATTTTTCATTCAAGGATAGCCACGATGAATATCTTGCAAATCAATTCCAGCGCCCGTACCGCAGGTTCCCACTCGACCAGCCTGGCCAATGCCGTCGTCGCCCGCCTGCAAAAGGCCAATCCGGCCGCCACCGTGGTACTGCGCGACCTGGCGCAAAAGCCGCATCCGCTGCTCGACGCCAGCGCCCTGCAAGCCTTGTTTACGGCGCCTGCCGAACGCGCGCCCGAACAAGCCGAGCGCGTGGCCGCTGACGATGCTTCGATTGCCGAAATCATGGCGGCCGATGTCGTGGTTCTTGGTGTGCCGATGTATAACTTCGGTATTTCGGCCCAGCTGAAAAACTGGATCGATTCGATCGCCCGTGCCGGCGTGACGTTCAAGTACACCGCCACCGGCCCTGAAGGCATGCTGAAAAATAAAAAAGTCTATGTCGCGCTGGCCCGTGGCGGCCTGTATCGCGGTACCGCCAACGACAGCCAGGTGCCTTACCTGAAGAGCCTGCTCGGCTTCCTGGGCATGACCGACGTCGAGTTTATCTATGCCGAAGGCCTGGCCATGGGTCCTGATGCCGAAAAGTCGGCGCTGGCCGATGCCCACGGCCAGATCGACGAGCTGCTGCCGGCCTAAACCGGCGCCGACGTCGGGCCGGCCGTCGCCTGCGGCCGGCGGCGTTGGCTGCACCGGCCGGCACGCGATGGCAGTGATTTTGCTATTATCGATATTTACCTTGTGATCGCGTCGCCGTCATGCCGAAATTGACACTGTTACTGCACCAATATGGTGTACTGCTGGTTTTTGCCAACGTCTTGCTCGAACAAATGGGCTTGCCGATCCCGGCGTTTCCGCTGCTGATCGTCGCTGGCGCGCTGGCCGTCACGGCCGAACTGTCCTGGCCGGCCTGTCTGCTGGTAAGCCTGCTGGCCTGCCTGATCGCCGACCTCGGCTGGTATGGCGCCGGCCTGCGTCATGGCAAGCGCATTCTCGGCTTCCTGTGCCGCATCTCGCTTTCGCCCGATACCTGCGTCAGCCAGACCGAAGACAAATTCCGGCGCTGGGGCGTCAAATCGCTGGTAGTCAGCAAATTCGTGCCCGGCTTTAACACCGTGGCCGCGCCGCTGGCCGGTTCGATGGGCGCTCCGCGTTCGCAATTCCTGCTGTTTTCGCTGCTTGGCTCGCTGTTCTGGGCCGGCAGCGCCCTGACTATCGGCGCCGTTTTTCACAGCAGTATCGATGCCGTGCTCGATATGCTGTCGACCATGGGCAGTACCGCCTTGATCGTGGTGCTGTCGCTGCTGGCCTTATTCATTCTGTTCAAATACGTCGAACGCCAGCGCCTGTACCGCAAACTGCGGATGGCGCGCATCACGGTGCCGCAACTGCGCGAAATGATGGAGATGGGATGCGAGCCGGTGGTGGTCGATGCCCGCAGCCTGGTCGCCAACGACCTCGAGGCGGCCATTCCGGGCGCGCTCGTGTACCGCGATCCCGAGCAAGCCGTGCGCTTGAAGGACGTGCCGCGCGATCGCGACATCATCATTTATTGCAATTGCCCCAACGAGGCGACGGCGGCGCTGATTGCGCGCCAGTTGCTGGCCGAAGGCTTTGCGCGCGTGCGGCCACTCGTCGGCGGCCTCGACGCCTGGAACCAGTCGGTATAGGCGGCCCGGGCGCCGCCTAATCGTACAAGTCGATGCTGGCGGCTTTCACGCGCAGCGCGCGCGCATGGCGATGGCGGGCCCGCAGGCGGGCATTGGTCATCAGCTGGCCCAGTGTTTTGCCGACCACCATCACCACCCCCATCAAGGGCAGCACCAGCATCAGGCCGACGACGCCGGCCAGGGCGCCGCCGATAAAAATCATCAATACCGTCAGCATCGGATGCATGCGCAGACTGCGCCCGAGCGTGGCCGGCATGAAAATGAAATCGTCGAGCAGGCGCACGACGATAAAGATGCCGATGGCGCCGACCGCCAGCAATGGCTGGGTTGGCGCATCGGTCGAGGCCACCAGCACCACCAGCAGGCAGCCGAGCATCGGACCGACTACCGGCACCCAGGCCAGCAGCGCCGCGATGGCGCCGAGCAGCAAGGGCGAGGAGACGCCTATCATCCACAGGCCGCCGCCGAGCAGCACCGTATCGACCACTGTCAGCTGCAGCAAGCCCTGAAAATAACGGCGCGCAGTCTGTTCGACTTCATCGAGCAGAAACAGGGTGCGCTCGAAAAAGGCGTTCGGCACGGCGCGCGCCAGAAAACGTTTGAAGCGGCGGCCGTCGCGCAAAAAGAAATAGCTCAAAAACGGCGCCAGCAGCAGCGAAGGCAGCGATGAACCGACCGTCAGCGCCAGTTCGCCGAGGTGTTTTTGGGCGAAATTTTCGGTGTAGGCGGCAAATTGGGTATTGACCATGTCGCTCAGCTTGACCTGTTCCAGCAGGGCCGATTTTTTTTCCAGCAGCCTTGCCATATGCGAGGCGAAATGCAGGCCGCCATCGATGTAATGGGCCAGTAGCGGTTGCCAGGCGTCGACGCGGGACGCTGTCCATGAAAACAACACGACCAGAATGCTGAGCAGCAGCGCGAAAAAAACGCCGCCGACCAGCATGGCGGCCGCATCGCGGCTCATGCCGGCCAGGATCAGCCGGTGCATCGGCGGCAGCAGCAGAAAATAGAAGACCATGCCGAACAGCGTCGGCACCAGCAGCCACAATACGTACTGGAATGCATACAGCAAGAGACAGGTCGCGCTGATGATGGCGAGCCAGACGATCGGGCCGGAATGCTGGTCTTTCATAACGCTTCGACTTGCAGTTTGCCGTCGATCGCCTTGCGCAGGCGGGCGCCGAGCAGGCGCGCCAGTTGCAGCGACAATTTATAACCGATCACGGCATCGGTATCGAGTAGCGTGAGGAAATCGGCGCGGAAAAAGACGGCGATCTCGCAATTTTCGAGCGCGCGCGCCTGCGCACTGCGCGGCGAATTATCGAGCAGGCCGAGGTCGCCGAAAATGGTGCCCGGCGTGAGCGTCGCCAGCATCGTGACCGGCGGCCGGCCCGGCTGGCTGATCAGGACTTCGCCGGACAGGATCAGATAGAGCGCGTGGCCCTCTTCGCCTTCGTCGAAAATGACTTCGTTGCGTAAAAAACGTCGGTTATACAGCAGGCTGTCGACGATTTTCAATTCGCGCGCCGACAAGGTGGCAAACAGCGGCAACTGTTTCAGGCGTTGCAGACGCGGCGCCAGGCTGCGCGGTTTAAATAGATTCGAGAGCAAAATACTTTCCTTGCGATGAAGAACCTCAGCGCCAGGCCGCAGGCGATATACCGCTGTCCTGCAGGGACGGCCTCCAAGGGAATGACACTATTTCTGGCGGACAAAAAATCGGCTGTCGCAAGAGCGCAGGCCGATTAAGGTCGTCCAGTAAGCCATGCAATATTGCATGAGCACCTTATATTCACTATTCCTATTTTGACAGATTTTTCTCGTCCTTATAATTTCAAATTGGTATCATTGTTTTTGTAAATTAATTTGATACACATCAACCACGCATTGTTAAAATATATTTCCATTAAATAGTTTTTTATGGGTAATATATACAAATAGAGTTCCTGTTTTCCAAACACAAAATGCTGACATTTTGAAGAGAACCTGCATGCAAAAGAGTCAATCATATCAATCGCTTGCGACTTGCCTCGCGGTAATTCATACGCATGCGTCTGTGATAGCCGATTGCCTGTGCGGCGCTGCTGCCGCCGATGGGGCGTGTTGCAGACGACGAGATGGATACGGGACCTAAGCGCCTCTCCATCCGCTCCCAGTTATTCTTGCTGGTATTGGCGGTGATCTTGCCGGCCTACGCGATGCTGGCCTGGGATGCGACGACCAGTGCCCGTACGGCACGCGAGAATGCCAATGAACATGTTGGACTGTTGGCAAAAAATACGAGTGAACGACTAACAACGTTGTTGTCGGACAATGAAGTATTGATGCAAAAGATTGCGGCACGGCCATTGACGCGCCGTCTCGATGCCGCCCATTGCGATTCGGTGATTGGAGACTATATTGCCTTACATCCAGAATTCAGCAGTCTGTCGCTGCGCGATCTGGACGGACATGCGCTGTGCTCGGCCGAAAGCAGTCCCTTGCATTACAGCCAGATACGGCAATTCCCGTGGTTTGAAGAGGGATTGCGGACGCCTGGCATGTATGTCAGCAACGCTTTTCTCGATCCGCATTCACAGCGCTGGATGACGGCGCTGACCTATCCGGTGCAGGGTCAGGATGGCAAGCTCGGCGGCATGCTGGTGCTGCCTTTTGATTTGTTGAAATTACAACAACGTATTTTCCGCGGTCATTCGGCGGCGACCCGGGTCGCGATTGCCGATCGCAACAATGTGCTGTTGATGCGTTCGCTCGATGCCGAGAGGCTGATCGGACAGCCGGCCTCGAGCAATATCTTGCATGCCAGCACGAGCAAGCTTGCCTATGGTTTTTTTGCCGCCAAAGACCGTTCCGGCGTGCCCAGCCTGTTCGCCTACGATACGGTGGCCGGTGCCGGCTGGCGGGTGTTGGTCAATCTGCATGAAGACGATGTCTTTGTCGGCCACCGGACCCAGGTGGCGCGCAGCCTGTCGCTGGCGGTGGCCATGCTGGCGCTGACGCTGCTGCTGGCGTGGCGGATTTCGGCGGCCATCATCAGGCCGACCCGCGCCCTGGCCGATACGGCCGCCCGGGTGGCCGACGGCGACCCCAGTGCCCGCGCCTTGGAAGACGGGCCGCGTGAAGTCGCTTTCGTTGCGCGCCAGTTCAATACCATGCTCGAGGTGCGCGAATACAATGCCATGGCTTTGCAGGTGGCCAATGCCCGCTATGTGGCGATGATCAATGCCAGCCAGCTCGTCATGTATGAATGGGATCCGAACACCGATGCCATGATATACAGCGGACAGATCGAACGCATACTCGGTTACACGAGCGACGAAATGACTGGCGGCATGACGCGCTGGATGGAATTGATTCATCCAGCCGATGTCGCCGCGTTCAGGCAGGCAGTCGCCGCGGTCAGCCGCAGCGCGCCGACATTTTCGCAAACCTATCGCCTGTTTCGCAAGGATGGCGCCTGCCGCACCGTGCAGGAGGGCGGCGAATTCATTTTCGACCATGGCGGGCAGGTCACGCGCATGGTCGGCTTCGTGCTCGACATCACCGAAAGCAAGATGGCCGAGGCCGAGATCCGCAAGCTCAATGCGACGCTCGAACAGCGCGTCGCCGAACGCACGGCACAGCTGAAAAACAGCAACCGCGAATTGCAGTCGTTTAGCTATGCGGTGTCGCATGATTTGCGGGCACCGCTGCGCGGCATCGATGGCTGGAGCCTGGCGCTGCTGGAAGACTGCGCGCCGCAGCTCGACGAACTCGGCCGCGAATACCTGGGGCGGGTGCGGACCGAAACGCAGCGCATGGGACGCCTGATCGACGACTTGCTGCTGCTGTCGCGCACCTCGCAGTCGGAAATGCATGCTGCTGAAGTCGATATCTCCAAGCTGGCCGCCAGCATCATGTCGCAACTGCAGGCGCGCGACCCGGAACGGCGCGTCGCGCTGGTGCTGGCGCCGGGCCTGTCGGCCATCGGCGACGCCGGCTTGCTGAGCATTGCGCTGACCAATTTGTTTGAAAATGCCTGGAAATTCACCGCCAAAGTCGATGACGCCCGGATTGAATTCGGGCAGCGCCAGCTTGACGGCGTGCCGACCTTTTTTGTGCAGGACAACGGCGCCGGCTTCGATATGCAGTATGCGGAAAAGCTGTTTGCGCCGTTTCAGCGGATGCACAAGGCCTCCGAGTTTCCCGGCACCGGCATCGGCCTGGCCACAGTGCAGCGGATCGTCGCCCGCCACAGCGGCCGCATCTGGGCGCAGGCAGTGGTCGGTGTCGGCAGTACCTTTTTCTTCACGCTGGAGTGCACGTTATGATGTACAAGACCATCCTGTTAATCGAGGACAATGCCAGCGACATCGCCTTGACCCGTCGCGCACTGAGCCGCTGCCGTATCAGCAATCCGCTGGTGGTGGTCGAAGACGGTCAGGAGGCGCTCGACTACTTTTTCGGCACGGGCGCGTTCGCCGGGCGCGATACCAGCGTGCTGCCGGCACTGATCCTGCTCGACCTGAATTTGCCGCGCATCGATGGCCTGACCGTGCTGCGCCGCCTGCGGGCCGACGAGCGCACGCGGCGCGCACCGGTGGTGATCCTGACCTCGTCGACCGAAGAGCACGACCTGCGCGCCGGTTACGATTACGGCGTCAACAGCTATATCCGCAAGCCGGTCGATTTTGAACAGTTCACGCGCGCCATCGAGCAACTTGGCCTGTACTGGCTGGTACTCAATGAAGCACCGCCGAAAATGCACATGTCATGACGCAAGCGCTGCGCGTACTGCAGATAGAGGATTCCGAAAGCGATGCGGCGATGGTGATCCGCGCGCTGGAAAAATCCGGCTATACAGTCCATGTGCAGCGGGTCGAATGCGCCGAGGAGATGTATGCCGCGCTGGCCGCGGAAACCTTCGATGTCGCCATTTCCGACTACCATCTGCCGCAATTCGATGCGCCGGCGGCGCTGCAGATTCTGCAGCAACTTGAACTGGACCTGCCCTTCATCATCGTCTCGGGCACGATCGGCGAAGACATCGCCGTGACCATGATGCGCTCCGGGGCGCAGGATTACCTGATGAAGAACGGCCTGGCGCGCCTGGGCCCGGCGGTGGCGCGCGAAATCACCGAGGCGCGTCATCGGCGCGAGCGGCGCCTGGCCGACCAGATGGTGCTGGCCAGCGAAGAACGGCTGCGGCTGGCGCTGACCGTCACACATCAGGGCATGTTCGATCTGAACGTGCAGACCGGCGAGGCGACCGTCAACCATGCATACGCCGATATGCTCGGCTTCGACCATGCCCAGTTTTCGGAATCGATCGACGCCCTGTTCAAGCGCATGCATGTCGACGACCGGGTTCGCGCATTGACCACGTACCGCGATTATGTGGCCGGCAAAATATCGGAATACCGGGTCGAATTCCGTCTGCGCACCAGCAGCGGCACATGGGTATGGATCATGTGCGTCGGCGCCCTGGTGGCGCGCGACCTCAACGGCAAGCCGCTGCGCATGGTCGGCACCCACCTCAACATCACCGAACGCAAGCAGGCCGACGAATCGCTGCAATTGGCGGCCATGGTCTACGAGCATAGCAGCGAAGCGATGATGATTTGCGATGCCGACAACAACATCATCGCCATCAATGCCGCGTTCACACAGGTGACCGGCTACCGCGCCGACGAGGTGCTGGGACGCAATCCGCGCCTGCTGACTTCGGGCCGCCACGACGAAAGCTTCCACGAAGAGTTCTGGAATATTTTGAAGGCGACCGGTCAGTGGCAGGGCGAGATCTGGAACAAGCGCAAGGACGGCACCTTGTATGCCGAATCGCTGATCGTCAACACCATCCGCCATCCGGACGGCTCGGTGCACCGCTATGTGGCGCAATTTTCCGATATCACCGAGAAAAAGGAGTCGGAAACGCTGATCTGGCAACAGGCCAATTTTGATGCCTTGACCAATCTGCCGAACCGGCGCATGTTCCGCGACCGCCTGCAGCAAGACATCAAGAAGAGCAAGCGCGAGCACCTGCCGCTGGCGATACTGTTTATCGACCTCGATCATTTCAAGGAAGTCAACGACACGCTGGGACATGACAAGGGCGACATCCTGCTGATCGAGGCGGCGCGCCGGATTCGGGCCTGCGTGCGCGATTGCGATACCGTGGCCCGCATGGGCGGCGACGAATTTACGGTCACATTGTCCGAGCTCGACGATCCCGGCCGCATCGAATATATCGCCCAGCACATCATCAGCACGCTGTCGTCGCCGTTCCAGCTCGGGCATGAGCAGGTCTTCGTCTCGGCCAGCATAGGCATCACGCTGTACCCGAACGACGCCAGCGATATCGACGAGCTGTTCAAGCACGCCGACCAGGCGCTGTACGTGGCCAAGGGCGCCGGCCGCAACCGTTTCAGTTATTTCACGCCAGCCCTGCAAATTGCGGCGCAGGCCCGCATGCGCCTGAGTAACGACTTGCGCGGGGCCTTGGCCGACCAGCAGTTCCGCCTGTATTTCCAGCCCATCGTGCACATGGCCACGCGCCAGATCCACAAGGCCGAGGCCTTGATCCGCTGGCAGCATCCGCAGCGCGGCCTGGTCAATCCGAACGAGTTCATTTCGCTGGCCGAGGCAATCGGCCTGATCGTGCCGATCGGCGACTGGGTATTTCGCGAAGCGGCGCGTTTCGTCAAGAAATGGCGCACCGAGCATGACGACAATTTTCAGGTCAGCGTCAACCAGTCGCCGCTCGAATTCCAGCGCAAGGACCCCTCGCTGATGCAGCGCCTGGCCTATCTGCAGGAGTTGTCGCTGCCGGGCACGGCGATGGTGGTGGAAATCACCGAGGGCTTGCTGCTCGATGCCAGCACGGAAGTCTATGCCAAGCTGATGCATCTGCGCGACGCCGGCATCCAGGTCGCGCTCGACGATTTCGGCACCGGCTATTCGTCGCTGTCCTACCTGAAAAAATTCGATATCGATTATCTGAAGATCGACCAGTCCTTTGTGCGCAATCTGGCGCCGGGCTCGTCCGACATGGCGCTGTCGGAAGCCATTATCGTCATGGCGCACAAGCTTGGCCTGAAGGTGATCGCCGAAGGCGTCGAGACGCAGGAACAGTTCAGCCTGCTGCAGGCTGCCGGTTGCGACTATGGCCAGGGCTATCTGTTTTCGCATCCGCTGCCAGCGGCCGAATTTGAGACATTGCTGCGCCAGTCAAACGCACCGAGCCGGGTGCTGCGGCCTACGGCTGTGATGCCCGATTGAGTGCCTGCCCGAGGTTGCGCAGCATGCCGAGGTCGTCCGGGGTCAAGGCGACGGCTTTTTCCAATGTCGTCACGGCCGGACCGTACTGGCTGTCGAGCAGGTAGGCGTAGCCGAGATTGTTGAGCAGATAGGCTTGACTGGCGTCTTTTTCGCCGGCGCGCGCGACCAGTTCGCGCAGCATGCCGATGGCCAGCGCATGATGGCCATGCAGCGCATAGACGACGGCGATGCCGTTGCTGGCATCGGCATGATGAGGGTCGATCTGCAGCGCATGTTTGTAGGCTTTGACGGCTTCGGCATCGCGGCGTGCCGCCTGCAGACTGCGGCCCATCGCATAGTATGCGGCGGCGCTGGTGTCGAGCGGCGGCGCCGCTTGATAGGCGGGCAAAGCCTGGCAGGGCGGGCAGGACGGACAGGACAAGGCTGTCATGCAGCCGGTCAGCGCGCTGGCGACCAGGATTGCCGCCGGCAGCGCCGTCAACAGCGCTGCCGGCGGGCGTGTCCCCGTCATTACTGAGAGCCGGCCAGTGCCGGCAGCAAGACCCGGTAAATCTGGATGAAGGCCGGCCCGAGCAAGACCAGCATCAGCGTCGGGAAAATGCAAAAAGTCAGCGGAAACAGCAGTTTCAGCGAAATCTTGGCCGCTGCCTCTTCCGCCCGCTGGCGCCGCTTGACGCGCAGGTTTTCGGCGTGCACGCGCAGCGAGCCGCCCATGCTGGTGCCGAAGCGGTCGGCCTGAATCAGCATCGCCACCAGGGTATCGATATCGTCGACGCTGCTGCGCAGCGCCAGATTGCGCAACGCTTTCTCACGGCCGAATCCGGCCCGCATTTCGATCAGGACCAGTTGCAGCTCTTGCGCCAGCACTTCGCTTTTGATATGAATCTCGCCGGCCACGCGCATCAACGCGGCGTCCAGGCTCAGGCCGGCCTCGACGCACACGGTCAGCAAATCCAGCGCGTCGGGAAAGTTCTCGAGGATTTCGCGCTGGCGTCGCTCGATCACGCGCTGCAACAGCATGTTCGGAAAATAATAGCCGATGCTGGCGCAGATGAGAAAGATCAGCAGCAGCTCATTCTTGCCGATCAGTTCCATATGGGCGTTGAGGGCGGCGGCGGCCAGCAGCGGGCACAGCAGCGCCAGCGCGGTCTTGGAGGCGAAAAAAAGCGGCACTGCCGAGGGCCCGCGCCAGCCGGCATTCATGAAGCGGCTGCGCAGCGGCGACTTTTCCCAGCCCTCTTCCGGCGCCGACAATTTCATCAGCGGCTTGGCCACTTTAGCCACCTTCTCGACCCAGCCGGCGGCGGGCGGCGCCTCGGGCTGCGCCATGCCGGCCAGGCGCCTGCGCACCGGGTCCCCCCAGAAAAGGGCAATGGCCATCCAGCCGAGGCCGACGACAACGGCGAAAACGATCAGCAGAAATAGCAGGTGCGGCATGCTCATGGCGCAGTTCCCCTTTAATATGCAGCGGTGGCCGCCTTCAGACCCGGATGCGGATGATGCGGCGCATCCACAGCGCACCGAGCGCACTCATGATGACGCAACCCCAGATCAGCTTGAGGCCGGCCGGGTCGGTCCACAAGACCTTCAGATAGGCGGGGTTGGCCATGGCGATCATCAGGCCGACGGCAAATGGCAGCAGGCCGAGAATCCAGGCCGACATCGTGCCCTCGGCCGACAGCACGCGGATGTCGCCGAGCAGATTGAGGCGGGCACGGATCACGCGGCTGATATTGTCGAGCACTTCGGTCAGATTGCCGCCCGACTCCTTCTGGATCAGCACGGCAATCACCAGATAGCGGAAATCGCCGAGCGGGATGCGCACCGCCAGGCTTTGCAAGGCGTCGGCCAGCGCCACGCCGAAATTGACTTCATCGAAGACGATGCGGAATTCACCGGCGATCGGCTCCGGCATCTCTTCGCCGGCCATCTGCAGCGCGCTTGAAAAGGCATGGCCGGCGCGCAGCGAGCGGCTGATCAGGTCGGCGGCCTCGGGCAGTTGGGCCTCGATTTTCTTCAGCCGCCGCAGACGCGCGCGGCGCACCCACAGATAGGGCAGCAAGGCGCACAGCAGTCCGGGGATCAGCGTCGATTGCAGATGGAAATGCCAGCCGAGGACGAGGCCGGCGCCGGCGGCGGCCAGCGTCATGCCGATGAACTGCGCCACGGTCCACTTCAGGCCGGCCTGGATCAGGAATGTGTCGAGGCGGGCGACGTACGGCGTGCGCGCCAGCAGCCGCGCCAGCAAGGGCGAACCGCTCAGCGCGCGCTGCTTGAGAATCGAGAGCGGCTCGCGTGTCCGATGGCGGTCGCTGCTCATCATCTGCAGGCGGCGGGCAATGCGCCTGGCCTGGCCGCCGCGCGTCGACGACCACCACAGATAGACGCCTTCGATCAGCAGGATAATGGCGGCAAACAGCGAAACGGCGAAGCTGTAAAAGAGGATGTCCATCGCGGCCTCACTCGAAAATCCGGCTGGGGTCGAACAGCGCGTCCGGCACCGGTACGCCGAAAGTGCGCAGGCGGTCGGTAAAGGCCGGCCGCACGCCGCTGGCGAAGAAATGGCCGAGTACCTTGCCGTTGGCATCGACCCCGGTCTGCCTGAAGGAAAACACCTCATTCATGGTGATCGAATCGCCCTCCATGCCGGTGATTTCCTGCAGGCTGACCAGCTTTCGGGCGCCATCGGTCAGGCGCGACACTTGCAGCACGACGGTTATGGCCGAGACGATTTGCTGGCGCGTGGCGCGCGCGGTAAGCGTCACGCCGGCCATGCCGACCATGTTTTCCAGGCGCGCCAGGGCGTCGCGCGGGGTGTTGGCGTGGATTGTGGCCAGCGAGCCCTCATGGCCGGTATTCATCGCCTGCAGCATGTCGAGCGCTTCCGGGCCGCGTACTTCGCCGAGGATGATGCGGTCGGGGCGCATGCGCAAGGCGTTGCGCACCAGCGCGCGCTGCGTGACTTCGCCTTTGCCCTCGATGTTCGGCGGCCTGGTTTCCAGGCGCACCACGTGCGGCTGGCGCAGCTGCAGTTCGGCCGCGTCTTCGATGGTGACGATGCGTTCGTTGGCGGGAATGAAACCGGAGATGACATTGAGCAGCGTGGTCTTGCCGCTGCCGGTGCCGCCCGAGATGAGCATATTGATTTTTGCGTGGCCGAGCGCGCTCAGCAGCTGCACCATGGGCGGCGTCAGGCTCTTGCGTTCGAGCAGGTTGTCGATAGTCAGCGGCTGCACCGCAAAGCGCCGGATTGACAGCAGCGGACCGTCCACCGCCAGCGGCGGAATGATGGCGTTGACGCGCGAGCCGTCGGGCAGCCGGGCATCGACCATCGGACTCGATTCGTCGACCCGGCGCCCCACGCGGGAAACGATTTTGTCGATGATCTTCATCAGGTGGCCATTGTCGTGAAAGGTGACATCGGTCAGTTCCAGCATGCCGTTCCGTTCGACATAGACCTTGCTGGCGGTATTGACCAGGATGTCCGAGATCGAGGCGTCGCCGAGCAGCGGTTCGAGCGGGCCGAAACCGAGCATTTCGTATTGTATGTCGAGGAGCAGGCTGTGGCGCTCGCTTTGATTCAAGATGATGTTTTCTTCATGGATGATGCGCTCGACCAGAATCGCCAGCTCTTGCTTGATCTGTTCCGGGCTCAGGCGCTGCAATCGCTCGAGATCGATACGCTCGAGAATGGTGATGTGCATGTCCTTCTTCAAGTTCCGATAGCTGTTGTCGGCGATCTTGCCGGCGGCCGGCAGCGCAGCGGGAGAATTGGCCAGGCGTTCGCGCATCGTCATGTCAGGTTTCCTTTTCTAGCTGAAGATTTTTCCGAACAGGCGCGACAGGATCCGGCCGTCGTCGCCGGCCGGCCGTTCGACGATCTGCTCGACCAGCAATACCAGGCTCTTGGCGGCGGCACTGTTTTGCGATTGCTGCAGGAGCGGCACACCCTGGTTGACCGAGTCGGTGACGGCCACGTAGTCGTTGGGAATGGTGTGCACGACATCGGCGCCGAGCGTGCTTTCGAGGTCGACCAGATGCAATTTGCCGCCTTTTTCGTAGCGGTTGACGATCAGCCGGATATTGTCGCGCCGGTAGCCGAGCGAGCGGAAGATGTCGAGCAGGCGCCGGCCGTCGCGGATGTCGGGCAACGCCAGCTGCAGCACCGGATAGATCAGGTCGGCGTTGTCGAGCGCGCGGATCGAGATGGCGTCGATCTGGCGGCCGATGTCGAGGACGATGAAGTCGTAGCTGTGGCGCGCCAGGCGCAAGATGGTGTCGATATGTTCGGGCTTGACATGGCTGGCGCTGGCGGCGTCTTCGCTGGCAGCCAGAATGCCGAAATTGGGCGCCACCGACAGCAGGCTCGCTTCCAGAAACGGGGCGTCGATGCGGGCGATCTGGATGCAGATATCGGCCAGCGTCATCACCGGCTTTTTATCCGAGACATACAGCGCGGCATCGCCGAACTGCTGGTTGAGGTCGATCAGCAATACCTTTTTCTGGCCGACGGTCGCCAGCGCATAGCCGAGGTTGGCGGCCAAAAAAGTTGCGCCGCTGCCGCCCTTGCAGGATATGACGGCCAGCACCTTGCCGTCGCGCGAACTGGCGGGGCCGTTGATTTGCGCGATGCGGGCCAGCGCGTCGTCGAACGCCGCCGCCACCAGCGGCAGCGCCAGTACCTCGCGGACCCCGGCGCGCATTGCCCGCAACAGCATGTCTTGCGATTGATTGGCGGTCAGCAGCATGAAGGAGGCTTGCGGATACTGGGCCGTCAGCCGTTCGAGCATTTCGGCTTCGCCGGCGCCGACGTCGCAGGCGTCGAGGATGACCAGCTGCGGCGTATCGTTGACCAGTCTTTCGGTGGCGTCCTGCAGGCCGTCGCGCATGGCCACCAGCGTCAGCGGCGGCGCATGAGACGCGCAGAGTGCGGCAAGCTGTCGGTGCAGGGCGCTGTCATTGGAGATGATTAATACTTTCATGCTCAATCCTCGATGTGGTGTGGAATCCGGAGTGCCGTCTGCGCTGTCGGCGGTGGCCTTCTAGCACAGGCCGCATGGCGATCTCACGCCAAGGCTTTCGGCCGGCGATAATGCGGTCGCCAGCGGCATCGACAGGCCTGAAAAAATCGGCGACAGCAGGCTGACCATCGGCGTATACGGTACAGCCTGACAGGGATTGCTGCCCGGCTGGCAAACCTGCACGCGCACGAAGCGGATGCAACTGGCGGCGTTCGGCGTTGCCGCGCAGGTGGCGATATTGGACAGCGGCGTGAGCGCGCTCGTATCGACTGTCGCCAGCACGTTGGCGCTGCTCAGCGACAGGTAGTCGATGCGCACATACGTTTCGTCGATGCCACCGCCGAGCGGCAGATGGCTGTCGCTGCCGCTGGCAAACAGCGCACTCTTGCGCACCGCCGTCATGGTGGCGGCATTGCTGAAGTCGCTGACGCTGGCGCTGCGCGCTGCATGGCGCGTCACCTCCTGCAAGGTATTAAATAAAAACAGCGCGCGGCAAAACTCGAGCAGCGCAAATAGCAGCAGGAAGAACAGCGGCGCCACCAGCGCCAGTTCGATCGCGGCGAGGCCGCGCTGGCTGCCTGCTCGGGGCCGGGTTTGTCTGTGCGGGCGCATTGTCAGGGGCCGGTGTAGGGCATTATCGCTTTGGATGTCAACGAGACGGCATCATAGAAATTACCTTCGCTATCCAAATCGAACAGAGTGAGCCATGAATCGACAATATTGATGTTTGTGCTGATAGTTGTTCCGGTCAAGGTGCCGCTGCATACCGCACTTGGAAGGCAGGCTACGGCGGTGCTGACAAGGCTCACGTTCGCGTCCGCTGCCGCATCGACCACCATGCTCTTGGCGAAAGCCCGCGCCGCCGTCGCCTTGGTCGCATTGCTCAATTCGGTGGCCGGCACGCGCGACAGATAGCGCGCCGCATTGCGCGTGGCCTGGGCCACGACGTTGTAATGCCAAAAGACGCGGCCGAACTGGATCAGGCCGGCGGTCATGACCATCATCAGCATGATGACGGCCGCCATCTCGATCAGGACGCTGCCGCCCTGCCTGGCCGGCTGACTTTGGCGAATGATGGAGGTCATTGTCTTCATGGAAGCGGCTCGGCCTTATTGGTATAGCAGCACGATGCCGGGAGTGGCAACGTGGCCGGCCACGGCCCAGGCCGAGGTCGTCATGTCGCTCAGGCTCGGTGACAGCAGGCGCATGAAGATGGTGTCGATCTTGCCGTACGAAGTACCGTCGGCGGCCGTCAGTGCCGCCGCATCGACCCGCAGAAAGGTCAGGCCGGCCGGCGCCGCACTGGCTTGGGCCAGGCTTTTCCAGCTTGCGGCGGCGGTGTCTGGCTGGCTGCTGAAACCGAGCGCCGCATTATTGAAGGTGACGGCCTTGTGGTAGTTGACGGTCAGCGAGGCCGCGCGCGTGGCGGCCGCCGTTGCCGCTGCGGTGACGCCGGCCGCAGTGCCGTCGAGCGCTTTGGCGCCGGCCAGGGCCGCCGCGTCGACAATGGTTTGCAACTCGGTGCGGCGGTTGTAGGCATGGGCGAGGTCGAGTGCCATGCCCATGAAGCCGAACAGCATCAGTATCATGAAGGCAAACATGAGGCCGACGGCACCATGCTGGCGCCCCTGCGGCAGGGTTCTTGGCCGGCTTCTCGGTCGCCGTTCGAGCCGGCACAGCGGCAAGTGGTGGGCGCGCATTATTTCACTCCGACCGTGGTCGACAGGCCGCTGCTTTGCGGCTGCGGATCGCGGAACGATTTGTGGTAGCGCTCGAGGGCCTCGGTGGCGGCGCGGCCATCGACGCCATCGGGCGCCTTGGCATTATTGCCGGCCTCGGGATCGCGGATCTGCTGGGACAGCGTGAGCCGCACGCTGTCGCCGAACTGGGCATCCCAGCGCGGCGTGCTCGACATGCAGGCGGCGATCGGCAAGGCCAGCGAGGCGGCCAGCATGGGGCGCACGGCCCGCACGAAACGATTGATATCCATGGTGTGCTCTCCGCTCATTTCATTTCGAAGCCGCCCGCCGCCGCTGGCGGCGCGCTGGCGGTGGCATTGCCGCCCGCCGGCTGGACCGCTGCCGCCTTGCCCTCGAGGCGGCCGTTCAGCATGACGTCGGCCCGGTTCGGATCGGGCACCTTGTCGGTCGGCAGGCTGATATTGCCCGGTTGCGGACGGACCAAGCGCGGCGTGACGACAAACAGCAATTCGGTTTTGTCCTGCTGGAACTGGGTACTGCGAAACAGCGCGCCGAGAATCGGGATTTCGCCGAGCAGCGGCAAGCCGGTGATGCTGGAATTGATATTGTTCTTGATCAGGCCGCCGATGGCGAAGCTCTGGCCGTCGAACAATTGCACCGTGGTCGCGGCGCGCCGCGTCGTAATCAGCGGCAGGATGGCGACGTTGCTGGTGCCGGAAGACGAGACGCTCACGCCTTCGCGCGACAGTTCCGATACCTCGGGCGCGACCCGCAAGTTGATGCGGCCACCGGCCAGCACGGTCGGCGTGAATTTCAGGCCGACGCCGAATTCCTTTTCTTCGAGCGTGATGCGGGTGGTGCCGCTGGTGGTGTCCTGGCTGACCGGAATGAGCACTTTGCCGCCGGCTAAAAAACTGCCTTCCTGGCCGCTGATCGCCATCACCGTCGGTTCGGCCAGGATTTTAACGAGGCCGTCATCTTTTTGCGCTTCCAGCGTCAGCTGGTTGCCGTTCGATTTGCTGAGCGTGAAGATGCCGTTGGCGTTGCCGGTCAGGAAATTCGTCACCAGGGTGCTGGTCCAGCTGCCGCCCGTGCCGCGCAAGGTCAGGCCGAGCTCGAGTTTGTCGAGCAGCGACTTCGACACTTCGGCAATTTTCACTTCCAACATCACTTGCTGCGGCGCGCTGACGCTGAGCAGGTTGACGATGCGGGCGACGCCGCCGGCGGCATTGGCTGCACTGAGCGCGGCGGGCGGCTCGACCTGGGCGGCGTTGCCGGGCAGGCCGCTGTAGACCGCGCCCAGCGGCCGGCGCACGAAGGCGCCGGCCAAAGCCATGGCGCGGCCGGCCGCCTCGGCGTCGCTGACCACGCCGCTGAGCACCAGCGTGTCGGCCGCCGCATGCACCACGATTTGCCGTTCGTCCGGCATCAGTTGCGCGAGCGTGGTTTGCAGGCCGGCCGGATCGATGCCGACAAAGATATCGAAGATGCGGCAGGTCCCGCTTTTGCCCTGCACAATCATATTGGTGCTGCCGACTTCGAGGCCGAGCACATACAGCGACTGCGGCGACAGCAGCATGGCCTGGACGACGGCCGGGTTGCCGGTCGAGCGGTTGACGACTGCTTCGGGCAGCTGCAGCAAGGTCGATTTGCCGGCTGCCAGCGCGATGCGCTCGGGGGCGCTGGCGGCGCCGCTGCATTTAGGACCGGACGCTGTGCGGCCTGCTTCGGCGCGGATGGCGGCCGGCCGTTTGACCGTCTCGCGCCGGCTGTCGTCGCGTGTGGCGGGAGCGGTCTGCGCCATGACGGCGCCGCCGGCGAGCAGTAATAGCAGCAGCATCCAGGCGCGCTGGGCCGGCCCGAGGCCCCGGGCCACCGAGTCGCCGCGGCGTCGGAGCGGAGGCGGTGCCAGGCTGGCGAGCGTTTTTTTCGTCGATTTCATGGTCTGTCCGTTTCCTCAATTCCGCATTAAAAACATTCCTGCGATCCGCCCAGGCCGTTGATGACGCCGATACAGGTTTTTTGCGGGCCAGGGGGCAGGGCTGCCGCCATGCGGCGCACCGTGGCGGCCTTTGGCGGCGCTGCCGGTTTTTCATTGAGCATGCTGAGCTTGGTCGCCCCTTCCGTAATGGCCGGTTGCGGGTCGACCTGATTGCGTAATGCCAGCGACAGGCTGCCGACGCTGCGCGCGAGATCGAGATTTTCGGCTTGCTCGGGAGTGACTTCGAGCGTGACGGCGTTGACCACGCGCGGTTTGGTATCGTCGCGTCCAACCTCCTGGGCCACGGCCAGCACCAGAATCCGCTCGAGCACGATTTTTGATATGTCCGCGCCTTTGTCGGCGGCGCTGGCGGGGCCGTCTTTTTTCGTATTGACGATGATGTCGACGTAATTGCCGGGCAGCGCAAAGCCTGCCACCCCGATCACGTCGTTGACGCGTACCGTGATGGCGCGCTTGCCTTCGCTGATCACGGCCGACAGCCCGCCCAAGGTGCCGATCGGTGCCAGCTTGGCTTGCGTATATGGTTCGCCTTTCAGAATGCTGCTGCGCAGCACCCGGCCGTCGAGTTTTTGCGGATCGGTGAAAGCGCCTTGCGGAATGCTTTCGACCGGCCAGTCGACCAGCTTGACGGCGTCCGGCGTGAGGCGGTGGCCGAGGCTGACGTCGGTGCCCGCGACTGCAATGCGGCCGGCGCCGCTGGCCGACTGGTCGATCAGCCAGCGCGAAGCGAGGATTACGGCGCTGACGCCCAGCAGCACGGCGAGCGCCATCATGGTTAGTGCGCGCGGGTTTTTCATAGCACGCTTTCACGTCTGACGGCGCGCAGCGGGTCGGCGTCGCCATCGATGGTCAATGCCATCAGATCGGCATCGCCGCCGCCGGCGAAATAGCTATGCCATGCGCGCTCGAGCGCGGCGGCCGTCATCGCCGGACTCTGGTGCAGGAAGCGGGCCTGATCGGCGATCAGGGTCAGCAGATCTCGCGGATAGACCGCCAGGCGCGGCCGCCCGCTGCTGCGGTGCAGGTAGCCGACCAGATGGCGGAAGGCCGTTTCATCGAAGGCGATGCCGAGCGCCGCGCATTGGTCGCGGGTGAGCGTGCGGTACTGGCTTTCGCTGAGCGCGCCGAGTTCGATTTTGTAGACCATGCGCCGCATGAAGGTGGCATCGGCCACTTGCGCCGGCTTGCTGCTGGCGGCAAATACCAGCGTTACATCGAATGGCGCGGAAAACTGATAACCGGTGTGCAGGCTCAGCTGGTCGCAGCCGCGGTCGAGCGGCGCCAGCCAGCGATTGAGCAAGTCGCGCACCGGCGTCTGCTGGCTGCCGAGATCGTCGATGATGAACAGGCCGTTGTTGGCCTTGCATTGCGGCGGCGCCTGATAATAGCCGAGGCTGGCATCGTGTTGCAGGTTCAGCATGGCCAGCGTCAGTTCGCCGCCGCCATGCACGACCGGCCGCTGGCACAGCAACCAGCGCTGGTCGCCGCCGCCGCTGTCGCGCAGGTAAGAGGTGTCGGAGGCGGCCGGCGCCGCGCTGGCCGCCTGCCCGGCCGGCAGCGGCCGGTGCAATAAGGGATCGTAGAGCACGATGATGGCATGGTCGACCAGCACTGCATACGGCAACAGGATAGGGCCGCGCATCAGGCTGGCCAGCTTGAGCGCCAGCGTCGACTTGCCGCTGCCGGGCGGCCCCGACAGAAATAGCGAACGGCCGCAATTGATGGCGCTGCCGAGCTGGTCGCGCAGCGTGCTGCTCACGACTAGGCCGGCCAGCGCGCCATCGAGCTCGGCCTCGGTGATGCGATTGAAGCGCACCGATTGCCGCGCCACCATTTCGCGGTAAGCGTCGAGCGTGACCGGCGCCGGTCCGGTGTAGCGGTTGTGCAGCAGGAAGGCGGCGGCACGCTGGCGGCCGGCCTCGGTCAGCTGGTATTCGATTTCGAAATAGCGCTCGCCGCGCCGCAGCACCTGCAGCAGCCGTTCATAGACCATAAAGTCGAGCAATTCGATGACCACCGGTGCCGGCAACTTGAGCTTTTGCGTCAGCATCTCGAGGCTGCTGTTGCCGGCTTCATACATCGTCTTGGCGATCAGTTCGACCAGTACTTGTTGCGGCAGGCGCGTGTCGGCAACCGTGCGCGGACTTGGCGGCCATGCCGGCGACGGCTTGCCTGCCGGGATGTGCGGGCCCTCATGGAACTCGGCGGCACGCGCTGCGGTATCGATTAGCTGGTTTGCGATGGGCGTCATGGCATCTCCTGAAAGATACTGCGCTGCATGCGGCGCGGCGGCACACATGTGCGAAAGTTCAGTGTATCTAGCAGGAAAATTGCGTTCTTGATTAACAGCAATCACAAATGCAATTGCGAAATTTTGTTTGATGTCGCAGTCCGCATCTACGTCTGCAGAAAGATGCCGAGCATGGTGCCGATCGCAATCGCGGTTGCATAAGGCAGATTGCCAACGCTGGCATACGGCAGCGTGTGCGGGAAATTTTTCAGGTCGCGATTGTGATTTGTGATTTGCATCAACAAAGCGCGGATATTGCACCATGCAATGAACATTTTGCCGTTAATCAGGATAATAATCAGTGCAAGGCAGCCACCGACCAAAAAGGTATTGAGGGCGATATGAAAAGCCAGTGCCGGGCCGACGAAGGCGCCGACGGCCGCCATCAGTTTGACGTCGCCGGCGGCCATGCCGCGCAAGATATAAAACGGCAGGAATGACAGCAGTCCGGTCAGCGCGCCGAGCGACCACAGTTGCAAGGCATGTGGCCATGGCGTGGCCAGCAGATGGATAGGCAAGGCCGTGACGATGGCGGCCACGACCAGATTGTTGGAGATGGTGCGCGATTGTAAATCGCTGATCGCGGCGCAGCAGGCCACCACAATTGCAAGCAGTTCGGCGGCGCTGAAAACCGGTAGCAGATTGAATAAGGGCGGCAGCATGGTCGCAGTGCTTTCCGATGGTGAGGTAATGGCAACGCCGGGTCGACGAACCCGGGGAGGGCAATTGCGCGATAGTTCCGGGGTGGGCCCGGAAGTATCGCGGACCGTTTCGCTCGCAGGCCGGTGCGCCTGGGCAAGCAAAACGCTCGGTAAAACGCTTAGCTGATTATTTCGCTAATCGTTTCGCCAATCGCCTTGCCCGGCGATCAGCTTGTCAGTGCGTTTTTGATCGACGTAAAGGTGCCGTCGAGGGCGGTGGTGACCGTCTTGATGGTGCCGACCAGGGCAACGGCGATGAGGGCGGCGATCAAACCATATTCGATCGCCGTCACGCCTTGTTCGTCTTGCATGAAACGTTGCGTTCCTGAAAAAATGGATGTCATGATGGACTCCTTCGCAGTGTGATTGACAGATGATTTAGCGCTTGATGCAAGCTCTGATGCAGATCGTCGGCAGCAAGCTGCGCTGGGCTGGCAAGGCGTCCGTGAGGGCTCGCGGCTGCTCGCCATGCCGCCTTCCGGTATTAGTCATTTGCATCATTAGCTTTACTATAGAGTGTGGAATTTCGCGCCGATTGATGATTCGCAATTGATTGCGAGTAACAGCTTTATTTAATGTATTTTTTCTGTCTGTTTCAACATTTCTTGATGGAAATTGAAGCGCGTTAAGCGTTTTTAGTTCACAGCAGAAATTAATAATGGCGTAGAGAAATTTTATTGTTGAATTTTGCACACAAATGGTACAAAAGTACTCAGATGTAGTGACAAGCTGTGTATCAACATGCAATTATTTTATTCGCGGCAGATGGCCTGATGTAACATTGTTCACGCATTTTTTGCGCAGTTGATATACCGCAATAGTTCGGCGCTTGGACAGACAGTTCTTGTCCGCACTCATATATATTTCCTAGTGGGAATTTAGTCTTTGTTGATGCCGTCCTGTCTGGCATCGGTGTCGCCGTTTTGTGCGACCTGAAGACCGCGCTAGTCGAGCGACATGTTTTCTTTTGAATACTTCCCGACGCGACCGTGTAGTGGGCGTCGATAATATTGCTATCGCGCCTGCCATGCTGTCATGCGCGTCAATCTGGACAAAAACTGGACGATGGACCCCCTACTTCGACACATGGTGGACATGACTGGCCACCGCGATCATGCAATGCTCGATTTATCAGTGTTGTCGGCGGTTCAGGAATTGGCCCATGCCGCGCAGACCCGGGTGTTGACGATCGTGCCCGTACGCGACCAGATATTTATCCGGCCGCGGGCCATCATGACGGTTGAAAAGCCGGCGCGGCTCGAGGACGGCCTCGACAGCAATCAGCCTGGCGAAGCGATCGCGCAATTTCCCGAGCTCAAAGCCTGCCTCGACAGTCACGAAGAATGCGCCATCCACCTCGGCCAGGACCGGACGCTGACGCTGTGGCTGCCGATCTGGCTCAAGGAAAAAGCCCACACCTGCCTGGAAATCGTCAATCCCACGCCATATAACGAGCAGACGCAGCAAGTCATTGCCGGCATTGTCGGTGTCTATCGCAATTATCAAAATCTGCTCGATTACAGCGAGCGCGATTCGCTGACCGGTTTATTGAATCGCAAGACCTTCGATGACCGCCTGGCCAAGATGTTGTCGGCCAGCACTTCGGGCGACGATGTCGCCTTGCCGGAAACGCAAGAGCGACGCTGCGCCGATGAGGTGCAAAAGCAATGGCTGGCGGTGATCGACGTCGATCACTTCAAAAAGGTCAACGACCGCTTCGGCCATCTGTATGGCGACGAAGTGCTGATCCTGATCGCCAATTTGATGCAGTCGTCGTTTCGCTCGCAAGACCGGATATTCCGTTTCGGCGGCGAGGAATTCGTCGTGCTGCTGCGCTCGAGCACGCTCGATCAGGCCCGCAAGATCATCGAGCGCTTTCGCCTCAATGTCGAAAATTATCCTTTCCCGCAGGTCGAGCGCATCACCGTCAGCGTCGGCTTTGTCGACATCAGCGCGTTCGAATCGCCGGTCGTCATTCTGGGCCACGCCGACCAGGCCCTGTATTACGCCAAAAGCCATGGCCGCAACATGACATGCCACTACGCCGAGCTGCTCGACGACGGCAATTTGCAGACCACGGAAACGAACGCGACCGTCGAATTCTTCTAGGCTGTCGGCGCCGCTCCTGCCTGCTTGACGTTCGCCTTTGTGCGAGCTACCGTGTTATCCCGCATCGAGAATCTGCAAAGGATTGCCATGCCCGACACCGCCCAGGATCGCGTCAAGACCGTCAACAAGATTCGCTTCGTGACCGCTGCCTCGCTGTTCGACGGCCACGATGCCTCGATCAACATCATGCGCCGCATCCTGCAGGCGTGCGGCGTCGAAGTCATCCACCTCGGACATAACCGCTCGGCCGACGAGATCGTCAGCTGCGCGCTGCAGGAGGACGTGCAGGGCATCGCGATATCGAGTTACCAGGGCGGCCACCTCGAGTACTTCAAGTACATCATCGACCTGCTGCGCGAGCGCGGCGGCGCCCATATCAAGGTGTTCGGCGGCGGCGGCGGCGTCATCGTTGCCGATGAGATCGAGCAACTGCAGGCCTATGGCGTGGCCCGCATCTTCAGCCCGCAAGATGGGCAGCGCATGGGACTGGTGGGCATGATCGAATCGATGGTCCTGGCTTGCGACATCGATCTGGCGAGCCACGCGCCGGCCACGCTGGCGCCGCTGATGAGCGGTCCGATGCCTGCGCGCCAGCGGCCGCTGGCGCAAATGATCACCGCGCTCGAAAACGGCGCCGCCGCCCCGGCCCTGCAGCGCGAGCTGGCGAGCCGCGCGGCCGGCTTGCGGGTGCCGACGCTGGGCATTACCGGCACCGGCGGCGCCGGCAAATCGTCGCTGACCGACGAACTGGTGCGGCGCCTGCGGCTCGATTATGGCGATACGCTCGAAATCGCCGTCATTTCGATCGACCCGTCGCGCCGCAAATCGGGCGGCGCCTTGCTCGGCGACCGCATCCGCATGAATGCGATCGGCCCCTGGGGCGGGGCTGCCGACTCGCCGGTTTTCATGCGCTCGCTGGCCACGCGCGAAGCCGGCTCGGAAATATCGAAGGCGCTGCCACAGGCGATTGCGGCCTGCAAGGTGGCCGGCTTCGATCTGATCATCATCGAAACCTCCGGCATCGGCCAGGGCGATGCCGCCATCGTCACCGAGGTCGACTGCAGCATGTATGTGATGACGCCGGAATTTGGCGCCGCTTCGCAACTGGAAAAAATCGACATGCTCGATTTTGCCGATTTTGTCGCGATCAACAAGTCCGACCGCAAAGGGGCGCTCGACGCCTGGCGCGACGTCGCCAAGCAATACCAGCGCAACCATCAGCTGTGGCAGCTGGCGCTGGCGCACATGCCGGTGTACGGCACGCAGGCCTCGCATTTTAACGATGACGGCGTCACGGCGCTGTATTTCGGCTTGCGGCCGGCGCTGCAGGCGCGCGGCCTGAAGGCCGGCCCCGGAAAACTGGCGCCGGCCGCGTCCGCCGCCGGCGCCGGCCGGCAAGCCATCGTACCGCCCGCGCGCAGCCGTTATCTGGCTGAGATCGCCGACACCGTGCGCGGTTATCACCGGCAGGTGGCGCGGCAATCGGCGCTGGCGCGCGAACGCCAGCAATTGCAGGAAGCGCAGCGCATGCTGCTGGCATCGAGCGGCGATGCTGCGGTAGCCGATGCTGTGGCAGCCATCGCTACGGCAGCCGATGCTGATGCGCCCGCGGCTAGCGTGGCCTCCGCCGCGCGCGCCCTCGAGAGCCTGGCGGCGGCACGCGAACGCCAGCTCGATGCCGCCTGCCTGGCGCTGCTGGCCGGCTGGCCGGCACTGCAGGCGGCCTATGGCGGCGAGCAGCAGGTGCTCGAGGTGCGCGGGCGGACGATCAGGACCACGCTGTTTCACACCACGCTGTCGGGTTCCCGCGTGCCCAAGGTGGCATTGCCGCGCTACCGCGATCACGGCGAGATACTGCGCTACCTGATGCTGGAAAATGTCCCGGGCGCTTTTCCCTATACCGCCGGCGTATTTTCCTTCAAGCGCGAAAATGAGGATCCGACCCGCATGTTCGCCGGCGAGGGCGATGCCTTTCGCACCAACCGCCGCTTCAAGCTGGTCTCGGCCGGGATGGCGGCCAAGCGCCTGTCGACCGCCTTCGACTCGGTCACGCTGTACGGCGCCGATCCGGCTTTACGGCCCGATATCTACGGCAAGATCGGCAATGCGGGCGTCTCGATCGCGACCCTGGACGACATGCAGGCGCTCTACGACGGCTTTGATCTGTGCGATCCGGCCACTTCGGTATCGATGACCATCAACGGTCCGGCGCCGGCCATTCTGGCGATGTTCATGAATACCGCCATCGACCAGCGTCTGCAGCAGTGGCGGCATGAGCACGGGCGCGAGCCGGGCGAGCAGGAGGCGCAGGCGATTCGCAAATGGGTGCTCGAAAACGTGCGCGGCACGGTGCAGGCCGATATCCTCAAGGAAGACCAGGGACAGAACACCTGCATTTTTTCGACCGAATTTTCGCTGCGGGTGATGGGCGACATCCAGCAGTATTTCATCGACCATGCGGTACGCAATTTTTATTCGGTCTCGATCTCCGGCTACCATATCGCCGAGGCCGGCGCCAATCCGATTTCGCAGCTGGCATTCACGCTGGCGAACGGCTTTACCTTTGTCGAGGCATATCTGGCGCGCGGCATGCGGATCGACGATTTCGCGGCCAATCTGTCGTTCTTTTTCAGCAATGGCATGGATCCCGAATACACGGTACTCGGGCGCGTTGCGCGGCGCCTGTGGGCGGTGGCGCTGCGCGAGCGCTACGGTGCGGCCGAACGCAGCCAGAAACTGAAATACCATATCCAGACTTCAGGACGCTCTCTGCATGCGCAGGAAGTCGATTTCAACGATATCCGCACCACCCTGCAAGCGCTGATCGCCATTTACGACAACTGCAATTCGTTGCATACGAATGCATTTGACGAGGCGATCACGACGCCGACCGACGATTCGGTGCGGCGGGCGCTGGCGATCCAGCTGATCATCAACCGCGAATGGGGCCTGGCGAAAAATGAAAACCCGAATCAGGGCGCCTTCATCATCGACGAATTGACCGATCTGGTGGAAGAGGCGGTGCTGCAGGAATTCGAACGCCTGGCCGAGCGCGGCGGCGTGCTCGGCGCGATGGAGACCGGCTACCAGCGCGGCAAGATCCAGGAAGAGTCGATGTTGTACGAGCAGCGCAAGCACGACGGTTCGCTGCCCATTGTCGGCGTCAACATGTTCCGCCAGCCGCCGCAGGCCGAGGTGGCGCAGGATATTGCGCTGGCGCGTTCCAGCGATGCCGAAAAGCAATCGCAATTGCGGCGCCTGGCCGATTTCCAGGCGCGCCATGCGCAACAGGCGCCGGCCGCGCTGGCGGCCTTGCAACAGGCGGCCATTGCCAACGATAATGTGTTCGCCCAGCTGATGGCTGCCGTGCGCGTCTGTTCCCTGGGGCAGATCACGAACGCGCTGTTCGAGGTGGGCGGACAGTACCGGCGCAATATGTAGCCGCGGCGCGCAGCGATGCGCGCCCTTGCCAATATTTTATTCGGAGCATTCATGACAGAGTGGCAGTGGACTTCATTTCAGGCGATGGGGGTGGAGGCGTTATATGCGATGCTGGCCTTGCGCAGTGCCGTATTCGTGGTTGAGCAGCAGTGTATTTATCAGGATATCGACGGCCTGGACCGGCAGGCGCTGCATCTGCTCGGCTGGCAAACGAGCGCCGGCGTACCGCAGCTGGTCGCTTGCGTGCGTCTGCTGGCGCCGGGCGTGCGTTATCGCGAGCCGTCGCTGGGGCGCGTCGTCTGCGCCTCCGAGGTGCGCGGCCACGGTGTCGGCCGGGAATTGATGCGGCAGGCGCTGGCGCATGCGCGCCGCTTCTATCCGCGGCAAGCGATCCGCATTTCGGCGCAATGCTATCTGGAACGGTTTTATGCCGAACTCGGCTTTCTGGCGGTCGGCGAGGCCTATGATGAAGACGGCATCCCGCACCGCGAGATGCTGTTGCCGCCAGCCGCCGAGTGAGCCGCCGGCGCCCGCTGGCGATGTCAAGCGGGCATTTGCCCGGGTGTACAAAGACGCAACATTTCCATTGAGCCAACATATTCAGTTTCAACGATAATGGGGGCAGGCGCCGTGGCAAGCCTGCTGCGGTTGGGCGCAAACTGAATGGGAATGCACGACTATGGATTATAAGAATACGATGCGGCGGACGGCGTTGTGGACCGCGCTGCTGGCGGGCAGCGCCGCCTTGAGCTGTGCCGCCGCGCAGGCAGAGGCGCCGGCAGCGGCGCCGAGCGTGGCCGTCGAGGCGGCCACGCTGGCGAAAATCCGCGAGGCGGCGCTGCAAAGCGACTGGGCCTATCAGCGCCTGGCCGACCTGACCGATCTGATCGGTCCGCGCCTGTCGGGCTCGCCCGGCGCGGCGGCCGCCGTCAAGCAGGTTGCGGACGCCATGCAGAAAGCTGGCGCCGAGGTTTCGCTGCAAGCGGTCAAGGTGCCGCACTGGGTGCGCGGCCAGGAAACGGCGCAGCTGGTCGACTATCCGGGACGTCCTGCCGGCCTGAGCCAGCGCGTGGTCCTGACCGCCCTCGGCGGCTCCGGCGCGACGCCGGCCGCCGGCCTGACCGCGCCGGTGCTGGTGGTCCACAGCATGGAGGAATTGGCGGCCCGCGCAGCCGAGGTCAAGGGCCGCATCGTGCTGTTCGACGTCGCCTATGACCAAAACCTGGCCGATGCCGGCATGTCCGGCGCCGCCTATGGCCAGGCTGGCCTGTACCGCTTTGCCGGACCGCTGGCGGCGGCCAGATTGGGGGCGGTGGCGGCGCTCGTGCGCTCGGTCGGCGGCGCCGATTTCCGCATCCCGCATACCGGCGCGACGCATTTTTCCGACGGCCTGCAAATACCGGCGGCGGCCGTGACGGCCGAGGATGCCATGCTGATGACGCGCCTCGATGCGCGCGGGCCGATCAAGCTGCATCTGACATTGACGCCGCAGACGCTGCCCGACGCCGACAGTTTTAATGTCATCGCCGAAATTCGCGGCAGTGAAAAACCCGACGAGATCGTGATCGTTTCGGGCCATCTCGATTCCTGGGATCTGGCCACCGGCGCGATCGACGACGGCGCCGGTCTGGTCGGCGCGCTGGGGGCGCTGGAAACCATCAAGCGCCTGCATCTGCAGCCGAAACGCACGATTCGCGTCATCGCCTGGATGAATGAAGAAAATGGCTCGCGCGGCGGCCAGACCTATACCGCCAACAACCGGGCGCTACTGGGGCGGCACTTTGCCGCGATCGAAAGCGATTCCGGCGCCGGCCGTCCGCTGGGCCTGCTGACCAGCATCGGAGCCGATGCGGTCGGCCTGTTCAAGCCGCTGCAGGCTGCCTTGCTGCCGCTGGGGGCGGCGGCGCTGACGCGCCGCGATGTGCTCGGCACCGGCGACTTGTCCGACATCGAGCGCGGCGGCGTGCCGATTTTCGAGCCGTTGCTCGATAACCGCACCTATTTCAATTATCACCATACGCCGGCCGATACGCTCGACAAGGTGGTGCCCGACAATGTGCGCCGGCAGGTGGCGCTGATGGGCATGCTCAGCTGGTATCTGGCCAATATGCCCGAGCCGATCGGCCGCGCAGCCTCGCAAAAGCCGTAAGCGACGCCGGGCATTGTCACCAGCCTGCAGGCCTGGTGCCGCCGGGCGCCAGGCGGCAATGACAGCGCCATTGGGCGGGCGACGATTGAAATAAAAAGGGCCTGTATCGCGCGATACCGGCCCTTTTTTCACGCTTGTCCGGTGTGCCGCCGGCGTTTTGCCCGGTTTTAGATTTCCACCTGCGTGCCCAGTTCGATCACGCGATTGGTCGGAATCTGATAGAAGTCGGCGGCGCCGCGGGCATTGCGCGACATGGTCACGAACAGGTGCTCGCGCCAGCCGGCCATGCCGCCGCCGGGGGTTGAAATGACGGTCTGGCGGGCAATGAAGAACGAGGTCTCCATCATGTCGAACGGCAGATCGTGCTGGGCGCACAAGTCGAGCACGCGCGGAATATTGGCTTCGTCCTTGAACCCGTAATAGACATTGAGCTGATAGCAGTGATGACCGAGGTCCTGGATCTGCACCTGTTCGGCCGGCGGCATCCACGGTTGTTCGGCGTAATGCACGGTCAGAAAGACCACGCGCTCATGCAAGACCTTGTTGTGCGACAGATTGTGCAGCAAGGCGTGCGGCACGCCGTCGCTTTCGCCGCGCAGGAAGACGGCCGTGCCGTAGACGCGCATGGGCGGGGCGACAAACAGCGATTGCAGGAAGTCTTCCAGCGGAATCGCATGTCTTTGCATGTGGTCGAATACCAGCTCGCGCCCGCGTTTCCAGGTCAGCATCACGGTAAACAGGATGATGCCCAGCAGGAGAGGGAACCAGCCGCCGTGCATCAGCTTGAGCGTGTTCGAGGAAAACAGCGCGAGGTCGATCGCCAGGAAGAAAAGGGTGGCGCCCCAGCACAGCGCGGCATTGTAGTGCCAGCGATAGCGCACCACGAAAAACGTCAGCAAGGTGGTCACCATCATCGTCGCGGTCACCGCGATGCCATAGGCCGCCGCCAGATTGTCGGATGAACCGAAGCCGACCACCGCCAGCAGGACCGCAATCAGCTGCACCCAGTTAATGGCGGGGATATAGATCTGGCCGATTTGCTGTTCCGAGGTGTGCTCGATTTTCATGCGCGGCAAAAAGCCCAGCGAGATGGCTTCCTTGACGATCGAAAAGGTGCCGGAAATCGTCGCCTGCGAGGCGATGACGGTGGCGATCGTCGACAGCACGACCAGCGGATAGATGCTCCAGGCGCCGAGCTGCATGAAGAACGGATTCGAGACGGCGTTCGGATTGGCCAGCAGCAGCCCGCCCTGACCGAGATAATTGAGGGCCAGCGAAGGAAACACGATCAGGAACCAGGCCGCGCGGATCGGCCGCTTGCCGAAATGGCCCATGTCGGCATACAGCGCTTCGGCGCCGGTGAACGCGAGCACCACGGCGCCCAGTGCGACAAAGCCGATAACGGGCTGGCTGACGAAAAAGACGATCGCATGCCAGGGATTGAGCGCGGCCAGAATGTGCGGCGCGCGCACGATATTGACCAGGCCCATGACGGCCAGCGTGGCGAACCAGACCAGCATGACCGGTCCGAACCAGCGGCCGATGCCGGCCGTGCCGTGCGACTGCACGGTATACAGGCCGATCAGGATCACCACGGTCAAGGGCACGATATAGGGCTGCAAATGCGGGGTGGCGACGCCGATGCCTTCGACCGCACTCAGTACCGAGACGGCCGGGGTGATGATGCCGTCGCCGAAAAACAGCGCCGTGCCAAAAATCCCCATCAGCATCAAGGGATAATGCCAGCGCGAGCTTTTCGAGATCGAACTGAGCGCCAGCGACATCAGGGCCATGATGCCGCCTTCGCCGCGGTTGTCGGCACGCAATACCAAGGTGACGTATTTGATGGAAACGATGACGGTCAAGCCCCAGACGATCAGCGAAACAATACCGAACAGATTGACGGGATTTAATGCGATGCCGTGCTCTTTGTCAAAAACCGTCTTGAGCGTGTACAGCGGGCTGGTGCCGATATCGCCGTAGACGATGCCGATGGCGGCGATGGTCAGTGCCGCCAGGCCGCTTTTTTTAAGTTGCGATGTCAAGTTCAGACTCACATGTTGTTTTGGAGTAATACATGATCGGACCGGGATTGTCACAACCCAAGTATAGTGCCCGTCTTGACAGGATAGCCATCGAGCCGGCAAAGAGCGGTATTGTAGCGCGTCTGGCTGCCGCAAAGCGAATGAGCGTTGCGCGCACCACGCACGGCTGGCGCGTCAATCGGCTTTCGCGTGCGCTTGAGGCCAAACTCAGGCCAAACTCAGGCCAAACTCAGGCCGCTTCCGCCATGCGCTCGGCCACCTGCACCAATCACGCAATTTGGCGCGATTATTCCATATGCGTGATAATGACGCTAGGCAAGGATACATGCTACGCGCTAACGCCGGTCTGTTCACGGTCTGGCTCTTCACTCACTTTTCCCTTTATTGTTATGTCCATCGGTATTTTGTATGCCTCGCTCGCTTTTTTGTGCTGGGGTTTTTTCCCTTTGTATTTCAAGCTCTTGCAAGAGGTGCCCGCGGTCGAAATCCTGACCCACCGCATGGTGTGGTCGCTGATTTTTCTGGGCCTGGTGCTGACGGTGCGCCGCCAGTGGGCCTGGCTGGGTCAGGTGTTGCGCCAGCCGCGCATGCTGGCCGGTTTCAGCGCCAGCGCCTTGTTGCTTTCATCCAACTGGTTTGTCTATATCTGGGCCGTCAATAATGAAAGAATGGTCGATGCCAGCCTTGGTTACTTCATCAATCCTTTGGTCAACGTCATGCTCGGCTATCTGGTGTTAAAGGAAAGAATGCGCGCCGGTCAATGGCTGGCGATCGCCCTGGCCGCCGCCGGCGTCGCCTGGCTCGGCTGGCACGCCGGCCAGGTGCCGTGGATTGCCCTGTTTCTGGCCGCTTCGTTCGGCACCTATGGCTTGCTGCGCAAGACCGCGCGCCTCGGCGCGCTCGAAGGCTTGTCGTTCGAAACGCTGCTGCTGTTTCCGGTGGCGTTTGTCTACTTTATCTGGCTTGCTTTTCAGCAACAAAACAGTTTTTTCACTGCCGCGCCGGCCACCCAGTGGCTATTGGCGGCGGCCGGGCCGATTACCGCCATTCCCCTGCTGCTGTTTGCGGCCGGTGCGCGCCGGATTCCGCTGTCGGTATTGGGTATTTTGCAATATATCGGCCCGACCATTCAGCTCTTGCTGGGGGTCTTGATGTTCGGCGAACCGTTCGGCGGCGAGCGCATGATCGGTTTTGCCCTGATCTGGGCGGCGCTGGCCATGTATTCGGCCGAAGGGCTTGTGCGGGCGCGCTTGCTGGCGGCCGAGGCGCGGCGTTCTGGCGGCGCTGCATGCCAGGAATAAACACGATCTGACAGGCCGCGCCTGCCGCCGTGGGACGGCGCGCCGGCACTGGCTGCGCGGGCCGTTCTGGCGTATCCTAGCAGGCTTTCGTCCCCTACTATAAAGAGACAATGGCAAACTACGTCTACACCATGAATCGCGTCGGCAAGATCGTGCCGCCCAAGCGACAAATCCTCAAGGATATTTCGCTCTCCTTCTTCCCCGGTGCCAAGATCGGCGTGCTGGGCCTGAACGGCTCCGGCAAGTCGACCCTGCTCAAGATCATGGCCGGGATCGATACCGATATCCAGGGCGAAGCGGTGCCGATGCCGGGTCTGAATATCGGCTATCTGCCGCAAGAACCGGTGCTCGATCCCGAGCAGACGGTGCGTCAGGTGGTCGAGTCTGGCCTCGGCGAAGTCTTCGAGGCGCAAGCCAAGCTCGACGCCGTGTATGCCGCCTACGCCGAAGAAGATGCCGATTTCGATGCGCTGGCGGCCGAACAGGCGCGCCTGGAAGCGATCATTTCGACCTCCGACGGCGGCAACCTCAATCTGCAACTGGAAATGGCGGCCGATGCGCTGCGCCTGCCGGCATGGGATGCCAGGATCGGCGTGCTGTCGGGCGGCGAAAAGCGCCGCGTTGCGCTGTGCCGGCTGCTGCTGTCGAAACCCGACATGCTGCTGCTCGACGAACCGACCAACCATCTGGACGCCGAATCGGTCGAGTGGCTCGAACAGTTCCTGCTGCGCTTTCCCGGCACCGTGGTCGGCATCACCCATGACCGCTACTTCCTCGACAACGCGGCCGAATGGATTCTCGAGCTCGACCGCGGCCACGGCATTCCGTGGAAGGGCAATTACAGCACCTGGCTGGACCAGAAACAGGCGCGCCTGAAGCAGGAAGAGTCGAGCGAGTCGGCGCGCCAGAAAGCGCTGCAAAAGGAATTGGAATGGTCGCGCCAGAATCCGAAGGCGCGTCAGGCCAAGAGCAAGGCGCGGCTGGCGCGCTTTAACGAATTGTCCGAACACGAATACCAAAAACGCAACGAGACCCAGGAAATCTTCATTCCCGTGGCCGAACGGCTCGGCAACGATGTCATCGAATTCAAGAACGTCTCGAAAGCGTTCGGCGACCGCCTGCTGCTCGACGATGTCTCGTTCGTCATTCCGGCCGGCGCCATCGTCGGCATCATCGGTCCGAACGGGGCCGGCAAATCGACGCTGTTCAAGCTCATTACCGGCCAGGAGCAGCCCGACAGCGGCGAAGTCAAGATCGGCCAGACGGCGCGCATTTCGATCGTCGACCAGAACCGCGATTCTCTGCAGGACAGCAAGACGGTGTTTGAGGATGTCACCGGCGGCGCCGACAATCTGACCGTGGGCCGCTTTGAAATGGCTTCGCGCGCCTATCTGGGTCGCTTCAACTTCAAGGGTGGCGACCAGCAGAAAATCGTCGGCAACCTGTCCGGCGGCGAGCGCGGCCGTCTGCATCTGGCCAAGACCCTGCTCATGGGCGGCAATGTCTTGCTGCTCGATGAACCGTCGAACGATCTCGATATCGAAACCTTGCGCGCGCTCGAAGATGCGCTGCTCGAATTCGCCGGCAGCGTCATGGTCATTTCGCATGACCGCTGGTTCCTCGACCGCATCGCCACCCACATCCTGGCGTTCGAAGGCAATTCCCAGGTCGCTTTCTTCAACGGCAATTATCAGGAATATGAAGCCGACAAGAAAAAGCGCCTCGGTGAAGAAGGCGCCAAACCAAAGCGGATCCGCTACAAGCCGCTGACGGTATAAATGGATTGGCTGGGGCGGCCGCTATCGGCCGCCTCCGCCAGAGCCGTCAATAGGTGTAAAACATTCTCTGAATTTCTTTGGTATCGGCCGTCCTGGTCAGCGCCAGCATCAGCAAGATGCGCGCCTTTTGCGCATTGAGCGTATCGGCCACCACGAAGTCGAGCTGGTCGTCGTCGGCTTCGCCGTTGCGGGCCACGATGCCCTGGCCGACGCGGCTGGCGCGCACGATCAGAATGCCCTTTTTGCGCGCCTCGGTCAGTGCCGTCTTGAGCGGTGTCGCCAGGCTGCCGTCGCCGGTGCCGGCGTGGATGATGCCCTTGGCGCCGGCATTTACAAAGGCGTCGAGCGCGATCCGGTTCATGTTGGCGTAGCCGTAGACGATGTCGACCTGCGGCAGCACGCTCAGGTTGGCGATGTCGAATTCGGTGTCGCGCGTGTGCTTGCGGGTCGAGCTGCGGTAAAAATAGGCGCGATTGCCCTGGATGTAGCCGAGCAGGCCGAGCTCGCTCGACTTGAAGGTGTCGAGCGTGGCGGTATTGGTCTTGCTGACGTCGCGCGCGGCGTTGATCTGGTCGTTCAGCACCACCAGCACCCCTTTGCCGTTGGCCTCGGGCGTTGCCGCCAACAGCACCGCGTTATACAGATTGATCGGGCCGTCGGCCGAGATGGCCGTCGATGGCCGCATGGCGCCGACCAGCACCACCGGCTTGCTGCTCTTGACGACCAGATCGAGAAAGTAAGCGGTCTCTTCCAGCGTATCGGTGCCGTGGGTAATGACGATGCCATCGACATCGGCGCGCTTGAGCAAGACGTTGACGCGCTTGGCCAGCTCCAGCCAGGCCGCGTTATTCATGTTTTCGCTGGCGATCTGCATCACTTGTTCGCCGCTGACCTGGGCCACCTTCTTGAGTTCGGGGACGGCGTCGATCAGGCGCTGCACGCCGACCGTGGCCGCGGTGTAGCCGACGGTGGTGGTGCTGTCAGCGCCCGAGCCGGCAATGGTGCCGCCGGTCGCCAGGATGACGATGTGCGGCTGCTTGGCGGCCGTGTCGGCATGCGCGAATGCGCTGCACAGCAACAGGCCCAGCACGATGAAAAGGGAAGACGGTTTATGCAGTCGCATGGCAATCCTGTCGGTGGCGAGGTGGAGGAAAAATGGCAAAATGCCATTCTAAGCCATCCGCGCCACAAACAAAAACAACGCCGCGATCCAGGGAGACCGTCCTCTTGAATTCAAGCGGACGACTGGTTCGCAGCGTTGTCAGCCAACTGCGTTGGCTACACGAGCTTGCCGGACGAGTTTGCCGGGCGAGTGGGCCAGATACGCTTGTTTAGAAGCTGTACTTGGCGCCGACCGTCACCGCTGCTGCGCGGGTATTATCGGCGGCCATCTTGCCGAAGTTTTCATACTCGAGTGTCAGCGCGACTTTTTTGGTCAGCGCATATTCGGCACCGACGCCGAAATACAGACCGGTGGTTTTGGTCTTGCCGCTCAGGCTGGCGGCGGCGCCGCTGCCGTCGATGGTGTAGCGGTTTTCGCTGGCGCCGAGTTTGCCGTAGACCGAGATGTCATTGGTCACTGGCAGGGTCGCTTTGGCGGCGGCGTACAAGGCGCGCGATTTGGTTTCGACGGCACCGGCGGTACCGTTTTGGGTATAGGCGTAATCGGCATTGCCGAGCCAGGCGTAGCCGCCTTCAACCGACCATGTCTTGTTGATATCGTAGCCGATGGTCAGTTTCGGCTGCGCGGAGTAGCCTTTGCCGTCGACGGCGGTCGATGCCGCGCCCGGCGCCAGATAGGTCAGGTCGTAATGGGTGGTTGGTACCGCAACGCCGACATAGACGCCTTCGGCGTGTGCACCAACAGACATGGCAGCAGCAGCGCTGCTGAGCAGGGTGATCAGGACGATTTTTTTCATTTTGGTTCTCTCTTCTATAAATGGGACAACATCTCCCTCTACACGGTACGATCGGATCGCCTTAATGCGATCTGACTTAACACAGTGATCACGATATCAGCGCGTTCAATTAAGTGCAGTGGGAAAACCGTAAATGGTGTTGCCAAATGTAAGTCGCAATTTCTTACAAAATAATGGCGATGCGTGCCGATGCCCGCCAGATAAGCCTCGGCGGCCATCGGGTGCGGGCAATTAATGGGAAAAAATTAAGCCGGAAAAATCAGGCGAAAGGTCAGATTGACGCGCGCCGTGCAGCTGCGGCGCGTTCTGGCGATACCATGCCGCCAGTTTTTTTGCGTGTCGCCGCTCATCAGCAGCAGGCTGCCGTCGCCGAGCGCGATCTTGATGGGCGCTGCCGCTCCGCGTACTTTATGCTTGAGTGTAAACATGCGCGGATGGCCGAAGCTGAGCGAGGCGATGGCCGGTTGCGGGCCGAGTTCGCGTTCGTCGTCGCTGTGCATGCCCATGCAGTCGTGCTGATCGCGGTAGTAGTTGAGCAGCACGCTGTTGAAGCTGCAGCCGGTGGCCGCTTCGACCTCGTTTTTCAATTGCAGCAGCAGCGGCGTCCATGCGAGTGGTGCCAGGCGCAGGCCGGAATAGCGGTATACGGCATCGGCATCGCCATACCAGGCCGACAGCCGCGGCTGCGGGTGCGATTTGCCAAACAAGACGATGCGATCGTTGCGCCACGCGGTCTGCGCCAGCAGTTGCGCCAGGATGTGTTCGCGCGGCTGTGCGAGCGGCAGGCAGGCGCAGTAGGCCAGCTGGCCATCGGGAATGGCCAGCGGCGACAGCGACGGCAGGTGCGCTGGATCAGGCATGGCAGAAGAGGTAGCCGCCCGCCCGCTGGCAGAGCGGAATTAAGGCTTTGGTGAAGGCCTAGGCGTAAGCTTCGGCCAGTTCCATGACGCGTGGCACGATGGCCACACCGACCGTTGCGAACAAGGCGGTCAGCTGACTCAGGTTGGCTTCGCGTTCGGCGTCTTTCCAGCCGTGGAACAGGTCGGTGCCGTCCTTTTGGTAATGCAGATCGACGACCTTGCCGCGGTCCTTGTGCGTATAGGGCGAAATTTTGGTGTTTTTGAAGCCCATGCCCTCGAGCGCCGCCAGCAGTTCGGTTGGCGTCTGATCAGGATGGATCGCCAAAAATACGCCGAAGGTCTTGCCCGGCGGTTTGGCGGCGATATCTACCTCGTAAATACCGGGCGCCTTCATGGTCATGGTCGATTTCAGAAAAAGCATGTCATTCCCTTCTTGCCAGAGTCGCTGGTCGTGTTTTTTCGATGCGCCATCAACTGGCTTGCGAAAGGTGCAAACAGGTATGGGCAATTGTTATAAATGTAACGGGGATGCCAGTCACATTTGCTATGATAAACCAGATTTTACAAAACCCCTGTAAAAAAAGATGATTTGAAGCACTTTTACATGCCCGTGTTCCTTCTGGTTAACGCCCGGCGGCTTGCTGTCGTTGTTATCGTTGTCGCCGCCATTGTTATTGTTGCAAGCATGAAATGTGCCGCGCCTTTATACTATCGCTTGCTTGTACTTTGAATCCGGTGTCATCAATGAATACTGCTTTATCCGTGGCGCGGCCTGCGCGCTGGCGCGCGGCGGCGCCGGTGTTGTTTTTGCTGCTGGGCGTGGTGTATGCGAGCTGGGCTTCGCGCATCCCGGCAATCCGCGACTTGTTGCATTTGCGCGCAGCGCAATTCGGTCTGGTTTTGTTGTCAGGCGGCATAGGCGCCGTCATATCGTTTCCGCTGGCGGCCTGGCTGGTGCTGCGTTTCGGCGGCCGGCGCGCCGCCGCGTATGCCGGTGTGCTGTTGCTGCTGGCGCTGCCGTGCGCGGCGCTGGCCCCTTCGCTGGCGGCCCTGGCGCTGGCGGTCGGGGCGATGGGCATGTTTACCAGCTGTTATGACGTCGCCATCAATGTCCAGGCGGCGGAAGAGGAAAAAAACGGTGGCCTGTCGCGCATGTCGACCCTGCATGCCTGGTTTTGCGTCGGCTCGTTTTCCGGCGCCCTGCTCGGCAGCGCCATGGCGGCGCTCGGCTGGAGCCCGCTGCTTCATTTTGTCATGACGGCGTTGTTGCTGGCGGTGCTGCTGCGCTGGAGTTTCCTGGCGCTGCCGGCCGCTGCGCCGGCGCCGCAGGGGGCCGGCAGCCGGCGTTTCGCACTGCCGCGCGGTGACTTGCTGGCACTTGGCATGATCGCGTTTTGCGGCGCCATCAGCGAAGGCTCGATCGCCACCTGGAGCGGCATCTATATGAAAGACCGCTTGCTGGCGTCGGATGGCGTGGCGCCGCTTGGCTATGCCGCCTTCAGCGCGATGATGCTGGTCTCGCGCCTGCTCGGCGACCGCCTGAAGCGCCATCACGGCGCGCGGCGCATGCTCGTTGCCAGTTCGCTGACTGCGGCCTGCGGCCTGGCGATTGCGGTCCTGGCGCCGGTGGCGGTGCTTGCCGTGGCCGGCTTTGCGCTGGCCGGACTCGGGGTCGCCCTGGTTTTTCCGTTCATCTTCAGCGCCGCCGGCCGTCACGGGGCGGCCGCGCTGACGGCGGTGGCGACCATGGGATATGGCGGCAACCTGATCGGTCCTCCGATCGTCGGCTTTATCGCCGACGGCATCGGCATGCAGGCTGCGCTCGGTTTTGTCGGCGCCCTCAGCGTTGCCGTGGCGCTGGCCGCCAGCCGGGCAAAATGGCTGGTCTGAACGGCGCGCCGGAGGTCAGCCTGACAGGCCCGAACGTAATGCCAGGCTGATGATGCTGGCGAGCAGCAAATACAGCGTGGCGAGGCTGGCGATCATGAAGCCGGCGCTGCGTTTTTTGGGCGCCTGGTAATATCCGAGCGCATAAATGATGCGGCCGACCACCCATAGCGCGCCACCGGCGGCGGCCCAGCGGTCGCTCCAGGAATAAGCGCAGATCCACAGCAGCGGCAAAAACAGGGCCATCTGCTCGACCGTATTGGCCTGCACCCGCAGCACGCTCTGAAATGCCGGCGGGCCGTCGCACGACGGCGCCTGCACCGCATAAGTGGCGCGGGCGCGGCCGACATTGATGAAGATCCAGCAATACATCAATAGCGCGGCAAGCGTGATCCAGGCGGTGAACAAGAGCATGGCAATTCCTTTATCGGTGAGGCGGTGCGCGGGCGCGGCACCGCTGACTGCGCAACATTGGCGCAAATACGGTAGAAGCGCAATATGAAGCGTGAAAATATTACAGCGCCGCCTTGCGTCGGGCCAGCGCGGCGGTCGGGGCGACAAAGGCCTGATACAGCGCGCCGGCCTCGCTGTCCCAGGCCGACAGCGCCGCCTGCTGCCGGGCGACGGTCTTGAAGTCGCCGCGCGCAATCGGCCCGCTCAGGGCGGCCGCCGGTCCCAGGCGCAAAATATTATCGAGCGTTTCGCGCATCAGGGGCGCGGCCAGTTCCGCCGCCAGCGCCGGTTCGATGCCGGCCGCTGCATAGGTGCGCAGCGCGACGTCGGCCAGGCTCGAGAGGTAATTGGAGGCAAATACCGAGGCCGCGTGGTATAGCGTCTTGCTCGACGCATCGATTGTCAATGCGCGTCCGCCGATCGCCAGCACCGCCGGCTGCAGTACTGCCAGCGCGCGCGCATCGCCTTCCAGGCTGCAAAAGGTGGCGTCGAAATCGGACGCGACCCGGGCCGGATCGGCAAAGCTGCGCACCGGGTGAAGGCTGGCGCAGGCGGCGCCGGCGGCAGCGGCGGCGGCCAGGGCCTGCGATGAAAGAGCGCCGCTGCAATGGAATACAACGGTGGCCGCATCGAGCAGGCCGTGTTGCGCCAGTTTCCCGGCGCAGTGTTCGATCTGGTCATCCGACACCGCCAGCAGATAGATGTCGGCACGCCGCATGGCATGCATGTCGGCCACCGCGCGGCCGCTGCCGATGAAGGCCAGGGCCGCCTCGGCGCTGGCTTGCGAACGGTTCAGCACATCCTGCACCGTCAGGCCGGCCTGCAGCGAAAACAGGCGTCCGAACACGCGTCCGACATGCCCTGCGCCGATGATGTTGAGAGTCTGTTGCACGGCATCGTTCCGATTCAATTGATGGCTGCGGCCGCTTTCAGTTGCGCGCGTGCGACAGCTGGAAACCGTCGATGCCGTCAACGGCGGCCAGGTCGCGCGCCAGGGCCGACAATGGCACCCCGCTGTCCTTGCTCAGTTTGATCGCCACGAAACGCCATTCGGCCATGCCGGTGTCGTGATTGATCGACAGCGAGCCGTCGGCGATTTCGTAGCCGCGCTGCAGCCCCGCGCTGCGCAGCTTGGCTTCGTCGGGAATGACGTCGGGTTTGAAGCGCAAGGTGACCGCGATCGCGTGGCGCGATGGCAGCCGGCGTTCGAGTTTGGGAATCCAGATCATCGAAATGGCAGAGCAAAAGGCCAGCAGTATCGCCGCCATGTAAAAGCCGATGCCGAACATGATGCCGATTACCGAGGAGGCCCATAGCGAGGCGGCGGTGGTCAGGCCGCTGATGTTGAAGCCTTCGTGCATGATGACGCCGGCGCCCAGAAAGCCGATGCCGGTCACGATGCCCTGGATGATGCGGGTCGGGTCGCTGCCGACGACGGCGCCCAGATGGCCGCCGAACCAGTGCTGCGGATAGGCTCCGATAATGGTCAGGGCCGCCGACGCCATGCAAACGATGCCGTAAATGCGCATGCCGGCGGCGCGCCCGTGGTAAGACCGTTCGTAGCCGACCGTCAGACCCAGAAGCAAGGCGCCGAACAGATTGAGCATGATGATCGCATTGCTGGCCAAAATGGGATCGGACCAGTAGAGCGCGAGCGAATCAATCCAGGACATACGTATCAGCCTCTCTTTTTCATATTGAACTGTGCGTCAGCGGGTCAGTCATCGCGCGGGCGCAATTGCTTTTCGAAGGCGACATCGAGCTTGCTGACGCGCCTGGGCGTTTGCGGGCCGAAGGCGTTGACGAATTTGACGAACTCGTCCATGTCCATCCACTCCGACAGGCGTGCCGGCGGCGCGCTGCCGGCATTTTCGATCAACGCGAACTGGCCGCTGGCGGCCAGTACCATCGCGTAGCGCGGATTGCCGCTGCGCGTTTTCAGCCGTTCGATGGCCGACGAGGCTCGCGTGGTGCGCATCGTCAGATGGCCCGGGTGCGCAGTTCCAGCCAGGCCAGGGCCGCACCGTCGACATGCGGCGACAGGCGGGCCCGCACCGTCTCGTGGTAGCCGTTGAGCCAGTCGATTTCGTCGCTGCGCAACAGGCTTCGCTCGATGCAGCGGGTATCGATCGGGCACAGCGTCAAGGTCTCGAAATGCAGGAACTGGCCGAATTCGGTCTGCCCGGCCGGCACGTTCAAGACCAGGTTTTCGATCCGCACGCCCCATTTTCCGGGACGGTAAATGCCGGGCTCGACCGACGTCACCATGCCTTCTTCCATCGCCGTGTGCGGCTCCGGCATGGCGCTCGGGGAAATCGTCTGCGGGCCTTCGTGGACATTCATGAAGTAGCCGACGCCGTGCCCGGTGCCGTGGCCGTAATCGATGCCGGCGGCCCAGATCGGGGCGCGCGCAATGGCGTCGAGCATCGGCGAGCGGGTGCCGCGCGGGAAGTGCGCCGAGGACAGCGCGATCATGGCTTTCAAGACCAGCGTGAAGTCGCGCTGCTGGGCGGCGCTGACCTGGCCGACCGCCGTGACGCGGGTGATGTCGGTGGTGCCGCCCAGATACTGGCCGCCGGAATCGATCAGCAACAGGCCGTCGCCGGCAATGCTGGCGTGCGATTGCGGCGTGGCCTGGTAATGCGGCATGGCGCCATTGGCGTTAAAGCCGGCGATGGTGCCGAAGCTCGGGCAGACGTAGCCGGGGCGGCGCGCGCGGGCGGCCGTCAGCCGGGTGTCCACGGTCAGTTCGGTAATTGCTTCGCCGGCCGCCATGGCCGCTTCGAACCAGGCAAAAAATTCGCACAGTGCGGCGCCGTCCTGTTCCATCGTGGCGCGGATATGGCCCGCTTCCTGGACATTTTTACGCGACTTGGCAAAAGTGGTCGGGTTGATCGCTTCCACCACGCGCACCGTTGCCGGCACCGCCTGGCGCAGGCCGAAGGTGACGCGGCGCGGGTCGATCAGCAGCGCACTCGAGGCCGGCAGCGCCGCCAGCGCCGCCGCTGCGCTCGCATACGGCGCCAGCACGACGCCGTCTTGCGCCAGTATCGCGGCCAGGGCGTCCGTCACCTTGTTGTCCGCCACAAACAGCGTGGCGCGATCCTTGCCGATCAGGGCATGGGCGACGAAAGCCGGATTGTAATTGACATCGGCACCGCGCAGGTTGAACAGGTAGGCGATGTCGTCGAGCGTCGAGATGAAATGCTGGTCGACATCGAGTTCGGCCATGGCCTTGCGCAGCGTCTGCAGTTTGGCGGCCCGCGTAGTCACCGCATACGGTGCGGCGTGTTCGAAAACGGGCGGCGTCGGCAAGCTCGGCCGGTCTGTCCAGACTTCGTCGAGCAGATCGCAGTCGGTGCGCAACAGGACGCCGCGCGCGCTCAGCGCCTGCTGCAGCTGGCGGGCCGTGGCCAGCCCCAGCACCGCACCGTCGATGGCGACCGTCTGCCCCGGTGCGATATTGTCGGCCAGCCAGTCGATATGGTCGAGACTGGCGCCCGAGGCGATTTTCATCAGGGCGATGCCGCTGCCGGCCAGTTCGGCTTCTGCTTGCGACCAGTAGCGGCCGTCGGCCCACAGGCCGGCGGTCTTGTCGGTCACGATCAGGGTGCCGACCGAACCGGTAAAGCCGGACAGCCAGCGCCGTCCTTGCCAGCGCGGCGGCAGATATTCGGATAAATGCGGATCGGCCGACGGCACGATGCAGGCGGCGATGTGCTGGTTTTGCATTGCCTGGCGCAATTGCTGGAGGCGATGGATGACTTCGCCGGCGACGGGGTTGGTACTGGTGTGGTTCATGGATGGCATTGTTGGAGAATGACGACGATGCGACATCATACCTTGATGTGGCCTGCTTGGGCAGCGGGCGCCGGCGATGGCTGCCGATTGCCGGCGCGCTGCGCCTGATGCCGCCAGAGTCAGAGCCGTATTGATAAAACAGTATCATCGCGTGAAAAAATCGCGGGAAAAATTCGCGCGAATGCTAGAACCGGCGTCGATTCTGACTGATAATGTCGTTTTTTTTAGCTAAAGCACCGTCAACTATGCATGCATTTCATGTCACCCGCGCCCGCGCGCTCCTCCAAAATGCCGAACTGGTCAGCGACGAGGCGGCGGTTCAGGCCGCAGTCACGCGCGTGGCCGATAACTTGAATCAGCGCTTCGATCGGCCCGACTGCACCGAATTTCCATTGGTTCTCGGCGTCATGGGCGGCGCCGTCGTGTTCATTGGCCAGCTATTGACGCAGCTGCGTTTCGCCCTCGAATTCGATTACATCCACGTCACGCGCTACGGCGACGACGACCAGGGCGGTAAAGTGATCTGGAAGGTCATTCCGCGCGCCAACGTTGCCGGCCGCGTCGTCATCGTGCTCGACGACATACTCGACGAGGGCGAGACGCTGGCCGAAGTCAAACAGCGCTTGCTCGACATGGGCGCGGCCGAGGTGGTGGTGGCGGTCTTTGCCGACAAGGCCATCGGCAAGGCCAAACCGATCACCGCCGATATCGTCGGCCTGTCGCTGCCCAACAAATTCGTGGTCGGCTTCGGCATGGATGTCTACGGTTACTGGCGCAATCTGCCGGCGATCTGGGCGCTGCGTCCGGAAGACTTGAAGTCGGCCGGCAGCGCCAGTGCGGAAGCGGTGACGGTGGCCGTCGCGGCCGCTTCGCGCTAAGCACTAAGTACTTAGCACTTAGCACTTAGCACTTAGCACTTAGCACTAAGCACTAAGCACTAAGCACGGGCCGGGCGCCGGCCGGCGCCGGGCTTATTATCGCGCTTATTACGACGATGCTGTGCACAGGCGGGCACGTGCGCCATCGTATTCTTGCCGCAGGCGCGCCACCATCTGCGCCACCGTCGGGATGTCGTCCATCTGGCCGACGCCCTGACCGGCACCCCAGATGTCGCGCCACGCTTTGGCCTGGCTGCCGGAGCCGAAATTCATCGCGCTCTTGTCGGCCTGCGGCAAATTGTCGGGGTCGAGTCCGGCCAGCTCGATTGATTTCTTCAGATAATTGCCGTGTACGCCAGTAAATAAATTCGTATACACCACATCGGCGGCCGATGATTCGACGATTGCCGCGCGATAAGCGTCGCTGACGTTCGATTCTTGCGTGGCCAGCCAGCGCGAGCCGACATAGGCAAAATCGGCCCCCATTGCTTGCGCCGCCAGGATTGCGCCGCCATTGGCGATCGCGCCGGCCAGTGCCAGCGGTCCGTTGAAAAAACGCCGCACTTCTCCCACCAGCGCAAAAGGCGACAGGCTGCCGGCATGGCCGCCGGCGCCGGTCGCGACCAGAATCAAGCCGTCGACGCCCGCTTCCAGCGCTTTTTCGGCGTGACGGATCGAGATTACATCGTGCAGCACGATGCCGCCGTAGGCGTGGATGGCGTCGAGCATCGGCTTGGGCGGTGCCCGCAGCGAGGAAATAATGATCGGCACTCGGTGCCTGACGCAGACGGCGACGTCGGCTTCGAGGCGGTCGTTCGATTGGTGGACGATCTGGTTGACCGCGACCGGGCCGACGGTGGCGCCGGGATTGGCGGCCCGGTAGCCATCGAGCTCGAGCGCCAGCTCGGAGAGCCAGAGATCGAGGCGGTCCGCCGGGCGGGCATTGAGGGCCGGGAAAGAGCCGACGATGCCGGCCTTGCATTGCGCCGCCACCAGTTGCGGGCCGCTGGCGATGAATAGCGGCGAGGCGATGACGGGGAGCGACAGGTTTTGTAAGGCGACGGGCAATGCCATGAAAGCCTCCGGGGGAAATGGGGTGACTTATTATAATGAAAAAAAACGAACGACCGTGCAATTATTTTCATTGCAAAAAGTCAATATATTTGTGCCATCAAGTGCAAACTATGTAAAAATGAATAACAATTAAGAGTCAAAACTGCGAGATGAATTTTGTATAAATGGAAATTTTATGGCGATGGAAAATGATTTGACCGTGGTGGCGACGGCAGCTCCAGTCTCGGGATCTGCGCCATTAAGTGATGGGCCCAATCATGCTGTTTTAACATCGCTTCAAGACACAATTGTGGCGCTGCAAACGATGCTCGACGCCAGCGATGCCTGCATCTATACCAAAGATGCGGCTGGCCGCTATACCTATGTCAACCGCGCCATGCGCGCACTGCTCGGTGGCAAGCCCGACCTCGACCTCATGGCCGACGCCACCGGCTTTCCGGCGCCGGCCGTGGCGGCCCGCTTGCGCCATGACGAGCGCCGTGCGCTCGAGGATGGTTTGGTGCTCGAACATGAAGCATGCGATCTGGCGCTGGGCGGCGCGGCGGCCGACGACAGGATTTATCGGGCAGTCACGCAACCGCTGCGCGACCGCCACGACCAGATCAGCGGTGTCGGCGCGATCATCACCGACATTACCGCTTACCGCCACGCCGACGCGGCGCTGGCCGACAATGCCGTCATGACCCGTGCGCTGCTTGACGCCATCGCCGATCAGGTTGCGGTACTCGACGCAGGCGGCGCCATTACGGCCGTGAATGCCGCCTGGCGTCATTTCCGCCGCGATCATGACGGCGATACCGTGCTGCCGGCTGTGCCGCTCGAGGTCGGCGCCAATTATCTCGAATTATTTCACTGCATTTCCGGCGTGGCCGCACCGCGCTCGATCGTCATGTGCGAAGGCATACAAAGCGTGCTGCAAGGCGTGCTGCCTCTGTATCAGGTCGAATATGCGCGCCAGTTCGCCGGCGAGCAGCGCTGGTTTTGCATGACCGTCTCTCCGATCGACGGCGGCCGCTCGGGCGCCATCGTCATCCATGCCAATATCACCGAACGCAAGCAGGCCGACGCCGATCGCCGTATTGCCGCGACCGCATTCCAGTCGCAGGAAGGCATCATCATTACCGATGCCGAGCGCGTGATTTTGCAGGTCAACCAGGCATTTACCACGATTACCGGCTATAGCAGCGAGGATGTGGTCGGCAAGCGGCCCAATCTGCTCAAGTCCGGGCGCCACGACGCCGCCTTTTATGCGGCGATGGAAGACAGTATTGTCAATATGGGAAGCTGGGTCGGCGAAGTCTGGAACCGGCGCAAAAACGGCGAAATCTATCCGCAGCACCTGAGCGTGACGGCCGTGCGCGATCAGGATGGCGCGGTGGTCAATTATGTGGCGGCCCTGTCCGACATTACGGTGAGCAAGGCGGCCACCGACGAGATCGCCAGCCTGGCGTTTTACGATCCGCTGACGCGCTTGCCGAACCGGCGCTTGCTGCTCGATCGCCTCAAGCATGCGGTGGCCGGACTGGCGCGCGATGGCAGGGTCGGCGCGGTGATGTTCATCGACCTTGATAATTTCAAGATCCTCAACGACACGCTAGGTCATCACATCGGCGATCTGTTATTGCAGCAGGCCGCACAGCGTTTGCTGCACTGCATCCGCGAAGGCGATACCGTGGCCCGTCTGGGCGGCGATGAGTTCGTGGTACTGCTCGAGAGTTTGGGCAGCAATGTGGCCGAAGCGGTGGCGCAGACGGAAGCGATTGCCCATAAAATCCTGGCCACCTTGCATAACTCGTACATGCTCAATCAGCATCACTGCTTCAGTTCCGCCAGTATCGGCGTGACCCTGTTCCACGATGTCGAGCAGACGCCCAATGATTTGCTCAAGCAGGCCGACCTGGCCATGTATCAGGCCAAGACGCATGGCCGTAATGCCCTGCGTTTCTTCGACCAGAAAATGCAAGACAATGTCAACGCCCGCGCCGGTCTTGAGGAAGCCTTGCGTATCGCGCTCAATGAAGAGCAATTCCAGCTGTATTACCAGATTCAGGTGGACAACGACGGCTGCCCGATCGGGGCCGAAGCCCTGATCCGCTGGCGCAAGCCGGGCGCGGCCCTGATGACACCCGATAAATTCATTCACGTGGCCGAAGAGTCGGGACTGATTTTGCTGATCGGGCAATGGGTGCTCGATGCCGCGTGCGCCCAGTTGCGGCTCTGGCAGGGCGATCCGCGTACGCGCAACCTCGTTTTGGCGGTCAATGTCAGTGCCAAGCAATTGCGCCAAACCGACTTTGTGGCCCAGGTCCGGGCCACCGTGCAGCGCCACGCGATCGAGCCTTCGCGCCTGAAGCTGGAACTGACGGAAAGCATTTTGCTCGACCATGTCGAAGACACGATCGCAATGATGAACGAGCTGAAAAACATCGGCGTCAAATTTTCGCTCGACGACTTCGGTACCGGTTATTCATCGCTGCAATACCTGAAGCGCCTGCCGCTGGCGCAACTGAAGATCGATCAATCGTTTGTGCGCGATTTGGCAACCGACAACAGCGACCGCGCCATCGTCCATACCATTATCGCGATGGCCAGGACGCTCAACCTCGATGTCATTGCCGAAGGTGTCGAAACGGCGCTGCAGCGGCAGATCTTGTGCGAGAAAGGCTGCCTCCATTATCAGGGCTATTTATATAGCCGGCCGGTGCCGCTGGCCACCTTCGAGAACTTGCTGTCCGATTGATGGCGTCGGGCCGTCTGCGCGCAGCCAGAGTGGCGGCGCGCAACGGCGCCGCCTCCCCGGCAAGCATGGCTGCACGCCGCCTAGCCGGCTGGCGGCCGCGCGCCCCCGCCGAACGAACCGAGGCTAGACATGAAGGCGCTGCGCACGATTTCCTCGAGTTGCGCCTGTGTGATTTGCCCGGCCGGAACTGCGCCCTGGATATGGGTGTCGGCGTCGGCAAAGCCCGACATCGGGCCGCTGCTGACCCTGGGCAGGCCGGCGCCGGCTTGTTGCGGCGGCAGGCCGACCGGTGCCGCCGCCTGGGCCACGATCTGGAACAGGCGGTCGACGCGCTGGGCGCTGCGGATGGCCGGCTTGCCGGCAAATTCGGGATGGTGGGCCAGCACCATCGCCAGCAGGCCGGTGATGGCCGGCGCCGCCATCGAGGTCCCGTCCCAGGCCGCATAGCCGCCGCCGGGCACGCTGCTGATGATGGCGACGCCGGGCGCGCAAAAGCTGACCTGGGCGCCCGTACACGAAAATTTGGCGGGAAACAGGCCGCCGCTGCCGACCACGCCCGGTGACAATGTCTGCGCATGGTAGGTGTTGTCCGGGTATTCGCCTTGCTCGCCGATGGCCGTGATGCAAAATACGCCGGGTATATTGGCCGGAAATTGAATCGGTCCGCTCGAGTTGCCCGCGGCGACGACCACCGCCACGCCGGCCTGGCGCGCCGTCTCGACGACTTGCTGGATTGCTTCCGACGTCTGGTCGCCGCCGAGGCTGCAATTGACGACATCGATTTGATTGTCGATGCAGTAATGCAGCGCTGCCGCCAGATTGTTAAAGGCGCCGCCCGGAAATAATTTGAGCGAATGCACCTCGGCCTGCGGCACGAAGCCGCGGATATGGCCGTTACTGCCGTTGCCGGCGATGACGCCGGCGCAGTGCGTGCCATGCGACATGGTATCGGTGCTCCAGCTTTGCTGGTTCGGCAAGTGCTCGTCATCGAGATTGGTATAGTCGCGTCCGATGCGCACATGGCTCAGTGCCGGATGGGTATTGTCGCAGCCGCTATCGATGATGGCGACCTTGACGCCATGACCGGTGGCTTGCCCTATGCTGACCTTGTCGAGCCCCATCAGGCGCTGTCCCCAGCCGCAAAAGCCGCCCGCGCCATCGACCGGGTCGACGAAGCGTGCCGGCGCAAAATCGGACAGCTTTTTCAGGATCACGCTATTGACGCCATCTTGCTGCAGGGCCGGCCGCGATGCAAAAAATTCCCAGCAGTTGGCAAACGGCTTGACGTAGATGGCAATGATATCGTTGATATAGCCGCTGTTGACCGTGATGCTGGCATTGCCGCCCTCGTCGGTGATGCCGATCGCTTCGCCGCCGGCATTGGTATAGAGGCAGATATGGGTTTGGCGCAGCGGACTGCCGCCCGTATCCTCGACATGAAATTGCAGCGTGGTGCTGTTCATCATCACGTTCAGCGGACGCACGCCGATGCTGCCGAGTCCGGCCGGCCGCTGCACGCCCAAATGCGCCAACAGATAGTCGCGTTCGATGATCAGGCCCGGATGCGCCAGCCCGGCCAGGAATTGATTGTCTTCGGCCTTGGTGCGCACCACCAGAATGTCGCTGCTCACACCCATGCCGGCGCTGAGCACCGACACCGCGCTTGGCTGGATGCGCCGGACCACTTTGACGTTGGGCATCGACTGCAGTGCTTCCTGGATGCGCCCCATGTCGGGGCCGCTCTGGGCGCCGAACGGGCCGGCGGCCAGCGTCGACAAGCCGGCGCTGCGGCGCGGCGTGATCATGTATTGAACCTCGCGTTCGCCGAGGCCGTGATCGCTGTCGGCCCTGGCTGTGCTGGCCCTGGCGGCCGCCCCCGGGCGGGGGCTGGCGGCGGTCGCGCTGCCCGCCGAGTTGGCGGCCGAGTTGGTTTGACTGTTGCTGCCGGCGGCGGCGCTGTCGGCAGTCGGCCTGCCGGCCGCATCTTCGCCAGCTGCCGGGCCGGGAGCGGCGCTTTTGCGTCCTCCCTTGCTTTGATCTTTATCGATGTCGGACATGACGGTACCTTTCAAATATGACAAGCGATTGCGCCGCGGCCGGCGCGCAAGCCGGCCGCGGCGGCCAGGCCGGCTTACAGTTGTTGCAGTCCTGCGTTGGGATCGACCATATAGCGGCTGCTCAATATCGACTGCACGCGTCCGACCTGATCGGATGGCAGTTCGATGACCACCGCCTGCGCGCCCGGATCGTTGTATTTCCAGCTGACGCCATCGATGCCTTGCAAGGCGTGCATGACGTCAGCTTGAACCTTGCCCAAATCCTGACGGGCGGCGAGATCGCGCGAGGTGACGATGAACTCGAGAGGCTTGCTCATGTTGAAGATCTCCTGATAGTGGCCTGCAATGGAAAAAAAGGAGGCGGCGGACCGGCGCCCGCCGCCTCCCGGGCGCGGCTGCGTGAAGGTGTCTGATCGCCTCTTTGCTAATGAACAGTCACTTGCGAGCCTTGCTGACTACCGAGCGTCTGGTTCAGTATGGTGCCGACGATGGCCGGCAGTTGCGGCGCCAGGATGTTGGCCAGGTTTTGCGCCAGGCCGCGCAGATCGATGGCTTGCGGCGCGAATGCGCCCTGCTGCTGATTGCCCTGTTGTCCACTCCATTGCTGTGCGCCTTGCTGTATTCCTTGTTGCGCACCTTGCTGCGCACCTTGTTGCCCCCCCACTTGCGGCGTGTTCTCGAATATCGACAGGCCGGCGCCGCCGAACGGGGTATTGACGCCGAAATTGAACAGGCCTTGCGGGGCGACGCCGGCGCTGCCCTGGCGGGCGATTTGCTGCAGCTGCGGATCCGCCGACAGCAGTTGCGTCAGCAGGCCCGGCAGCGCCTGGGCGGCGCGCTGCGCCACCGATCTGAAGATGTGGCCGATATCGAAGCCCTGCGGCGCCAGCGCGCCGGCCTGCTGGTTTTGCTGAGCTTGCTGACCCGGCCATTGCTGGGCTATCTGCTGGCCGCCCAGTTGCGGCGTATTGCCGAACATCGACAGGCCGGCGCCGCCGAACGGGGTGTTGACGCCGAAATTGAACAAGCCTTGCGGATTGACGCCACCCTGCTGGGCCAGTTGCTGGACTTGCGGGTCGGCCGACAGCAACTGCGTCAACAGCCCCGGCAAGGCCTGGGCCGCGCGCTGCGCTACCGAGCGGAAGATGGAGCCCAGATCCAGGCCTTGTGCCGCGACGCCGGGTGTATTGCCCAGTGTCGACAGTCCGCCTTGCTGCGCGACTTGCTGCTGGATCTGCGGATTGGCCGACAGCAGGCCCATCAGCAGGCCTGGCAGCGCTTGCGCGGCGCCCTGGGCAACCGTGTTGATGATGCTGCCGAAGTCGAAGCCTTGCGGTGCCACACCGCCTTGTTGCTGGGCCCAGTTTTGTTGGCCCGCGTATGCCTGTGTTCCCTGCGGCTGTGCGCCCAGCTGCGGCGTATTGCCGAACATTGACAGGCCGGCGCCGCCGAACGGCGTCTTGAGTCCGAAATTGAACAGGCTTTGCGGATTGACGCCGCCTTGCTGGGCGAGCTGTTGCTGAATCTGCGGATCGGACGACAGCAATCCCATCAGCAGCCCCGGCAAGGCCTGGGCCGCGCCCTGCGCGACGGTGCTGAGGATGCTGCCGAAATCAAACCCTTGCGGTGCGACACCTTGATGCGCGCCTTGATTGATGCCTTGATTGACGCCCTGGTTAAAATAGGCGCCGTTGGCCTGTCCCTGATACTGTGCCGGATATTGCGTTTGAGAGAAGGGATTGGCCTGTCCCTGATTTTGTCCTTGTCCTTGCGTTTGTGAGGCTAACATGGGCGATCTCCTAAATTGGTTAGATAAAAATTTTCTTAAGTCTTGGATATCCTTTCAACGTACGACAAAATACGCATGCCTATGCATCGCACGACCTGAGACATAAAGACAGTACCGATGTGTGCAAGTCACATGGGCCCTTACATAGGCCCTCAAATAGGCCCTCAAATAGACCCTCACATAGGCCATCCATGCGCCACCGATCAGACGTCTCCGACGCAGTCGAGGCGATGCACGGCAGATGCGAACACAGGATGCAAACACATGATGCAAACACATGATGCAAACACATGATGCAAACACAGGATGCGAACACATGCACTGCGTGCGAAATGAAAAGCGGCGGAAAAAAAGCGGAAAACAGCAGAAAGACTGCAAGCCCAACAAGGTCAAGTCAGCATTTTTGCGGGTGTGGCAACACGGCTCGCCTGCCTAGCTCCTCGCGTTCCCATCATCGATGGTCCTGTGGCAGGCGACCGCCGTCATCAGACGACGTCGGCTACCACGCGCTACCGGCTGTCTGATGCGAGCCATTCGCCACAAGGGACTGACCGTTGATGAATGCGCGACGCTGAATCGTTCCGCCAAATTTCATCTCGCCTCCTGTGACAGCCGCCCCGGTTTTAAGTTGCAGTTTTTAAAAGCAAAAATGCAAATCATTGATCGCAAGTCCGTCCGCGTAAGCAGCGTGCGACGTCATCTGCATTGACGATATTTTTATTCTGTTGTGCGGCGGGCAGCGTCGTCATCCAAATCGAAAAATGAGGTATGGCTTCCTGCGCCGCTTGCGTAGCGACGACCATGGGCATGGCTTGTGCAGCGCAATAAATGCACTGCGCAGAATTGTGCTTGCTGCGATATGCCGGGCCGAATGTGGGCCGGCGGCGCAGGCCAGGGCCGGCTGGCTTAGCGGCGCTCGGCGGCCGCGGCGCGCGCTTGCAGCGCAAGCCAGATGCGGCGCTTGTGCTCTTCGCTGGCGCCGCGCCATTGCGCGATTTCATCAAGCGTGCGCCAGCAGCCAGTGCAATAAGTGCCGCCGGCATCGATGCGGCAGAGCTTGATGCACGGCGATGGCAGCGCTGCGGTGGCCGTGTGCGGATCGAAATTACGCAGTGCGGCGGCGTCAGACATGGCCGCTTTCGGCCAGCCACCTGGCGGCCATGGCATTGCCGGCGCGGCTGGCGCCGGGCCGGCCGAGGTGGGCACTGATGAATTGACCGGCTTCGACCACTTGCTTCAAGTCGATGCCGGTGGCGATGCCCAGTCCGTGCAACAGATACAGTACGTCTTCGGTGGCGACATTGCCGGTCGCGCCGCGCGCATAGGGACAGCCGCCCAGGCCTGCCACCGAGGAATGAAAGCTGGCGATGCCGATTTCGAGGCAGGCATAGATATTCGCCAGGGCCTGGCCGTAGGTATCGTGGAAGTGTCCGGCCAGGCGCGCCAGATCGAATTGCTGCGCCGCGCATAACATGACCGCCTGTGCCTTGCGCGGCGTGGCCACGCCGATGGTGTCGGCGATATCGATCTCGTCGCAGCCGAGGTCGCGCAGGCGGCCGACTACCTCGGCCACCGCCGTCAGTGCAACCTCGCCCTGATACGGACAGCCGAACGCGCAGCTGACGCTGCCGCGCAGGCGTAGCTGGTGTTGCCTGGCGGCCGCGGCTACGGCCGCGAAGCGCGCAATCGACTCGGCAATCGAACAGTTGATGTTTTTTCTTGAAAACGCCTCCGAGGCCGAAGTGAAGATCACGACTTCATCGGCGCCGGCCGCGAGCGCCGCCTCGAAGCCCTGCAGGTTCGGCGTCAGGGCCGAATAGCGCGTGCCGGGACGGCGCGCGATGGCCGCCATGACTTCGCCGGAACTGGCCATCTGCGGCACCCATTTGGGCGACACGAAAGAAGCCGCTTCGATATCGGCAAAGCCGGCCGCGCTCAGGCGGTCGATCAGCGCCACCTTGACCGCCGGCGGAATGATTTCGGCTTCGTTTTGCAAGCCGTCGCGCGGACCGACTTCGACGATCTTGACGAAGCCGGGCAAGGCGGGGTTCGGCGCGGCGCTCGGCATCTTGGCTGGCATGTCAGTATCCTTTCGTATAATCGACTATCCCTGCAATGCTTTCGCCGCGCTCGATGGCGCCGATTTTGGCGACGATCTGGGCGATGCTTTCGTCGACCAGCGTTTGCGCAGCCATATGCGGCGTGATCGTGATGCGCGGCTCCTGCCAGAACGGATGCTGGGCCGGCAAGGGCTCGTTGCGAAAGACGTCGAGCGTGGCACCGGCAATCTGCCCCGATCTGATCAAGGCCAGCAAGTCCGGTTCGGCCACATGGCCGCCGCGCGCGACATTGATCAGATATGCGCCATGCGGCAAACGCGACAAATTCCGGCGATTTAAGATGTTGGCGGTCTCTGCCGTCAGCGGCAGCACGCAGACCAGCACCCGCGTGCCGCTTAAAAAGGCATCGAGTTCCGCCGTGCCGGCAAAGCATTCTATGCCGGCCACGTCTTTTTTGCTGCGGCTCCAGGCCCGCAGCGGAAAGCCGAATTGCCGGACCGCGGCGGCAACCTGCAGGCCGAGCACGCCGAGGCCGAGAATGCCGACCGTGAAATCGGATTTGCGATACGGCTCGAGAAAATGCCACTGCTGGCTGGCGGCCTGCAGCTGGTATTCGTCGAAACGGCGGAAATAACGCAGCAGCGCATAGCTCACATACTCGGCCATTTGCACGCCCATGCCGGCGTCGTCGAGCCGCACCAGCGGCGCCGGCGGTGGCACACCGGCCTTGAACACGGCATCGACCCCGGCACCGAGATTGAAAATCGCTTTCACGCCGCGGCAGGCGGCCAGCACCGCCGCCGATGGCCGCCACAGCAGGGCGTAGTCTGCATGCTGCGCTGCCGGCTGTGCGTCAGGCGCTGGCGTTCCTTCGCCGTCGCGCCAGATATCGACGCGCGCCTCCGGCAGCAGTTTGGCCAGGGCGGCGATCCATGCCTCGGGTTCGTCATCGGGACTGTAAAACAAAATACGCATACGGATCTCTGTCCTTTGGGAGAAATGAGCTTGTTGAAAGGTGGGCCCGGTGAAAAGTGGACTCAGTGAAAAGTGAGCAGCGGTGCGCCGTCGGCCACCTGTTCGCCGACCGCATATAGGATTTCATCGACGGTGCCGGCGCCGGGCGCGCTAATCGTATGCTCCATCTTCATCGCTTCCATGATCAGCAAGGGCTGGCCCGACTTGACCTGCTGGCCGCTGGCGACCAGCACCGCAACTATCTTGCCGGGCATCGGCGCCGTCAGCCGGCCGTCGCCGGCCTCGGCCAGGCCGGCGTGCGCCATCGGATCGAGGTAGGTGAGCGCATGATGCGAAGCCGCGACGAAGATGTGGAGCACATCGCCGTCGCCGGCCACGCTGGCGCGCAGTATGGTCTCGGCCGAGCCGGGGCCGCGGGCCTCGGCCACTGCCAGCACCAGGGCGGGGCCATCGCGTCCGAGCAGGCGCACGGTCGCGCTGCGGCCGTCGTGCGCGATACGCCAGCCATCGGCGAGGTATTGCACCTGCACCTCATGGCGCGCATGCTCGTCAAAAAACATCAGATTGCGCTGCCGGCGGCGACCGAGACACCAGCCGCTGGCATCGCTCCACGGCAGGTCGTTGCCGGCTTGGGCGCGATTGGTCCCGCTCTCGCCTGCCATTTGCGCCACGGTCGCCAGGACCAACGCCTGAAAAGGCGGCCGGCCCGGAGGCGGCAGCAATAGCGCCTGATGGCGTTCGATCAGGCCGGTATCGAGTTCGGCGGCGCAAAACGCCGGGCTGGCCACCAGGCGCTGCAGGAAGGCCAGATTGGTGGCCGGGCCGGCCACCTGCCACTGCGCCAGCGCCTGCTGCATGCGGCTCAGCGCCTGCGGGCGGTCTTCGCCCCACACGATCAGCTTGGCCAGCAAGGGATCATAAAACGGCGTGATGAGGTCGCCTTCGCGCACGCCGGCATCGATGCGCACCGCCGCCGGTCGGCGATTTGCACCGTCGGCATCATCGCCACCATCGCCACCATCGCCACCATCGGCGCCGACCGCGAATGCGAGCGCGTCGGGCATGCGCAGATGGCGCAGCATGCCGGTCGAGGGCAGAAAACCGTGCTCGGGATTTTCGGCATAGATGCGCGCTTCGAGCGCATGACCGCGCAGCGTGAGCTGCTCTTGCGTCAGCGGCAGTGGCTGGCCGTCGGCGACGCGCAATTGCCATTCGACCAGGTCGAGGCCGGTAATCATTTCCGTGACCGGATGCTCGACTTGCAAACGCGTATTCATTTCCATGAAATAGAACGTGCCGTCCGGGTCAACGATGAATTCGACCGTGCCGGCGCCGACATAGCCGACCGCCTTGGCCGCCGCGATCGCCGCCCGGCCCATGGCGGCGCGCCGTTCGGGCTGCATGCCCGGAGCCGGGGCTTCTTCGAGCACTTTCTGATGGCGGCGCTGTACCGAGCAATCGCGTTCGTAAAGGTGGATGCAATGGCCGTGCATGTCGGCGAATACCTGGATTTCGATATGGCGCGGGCGTATCAGGTATTTTTCGAGCAAGACCTGTTCGTCACCGAAGGCATTGAGGGCTTCGCGCCGGCACGACGCCAGCGCAGGCTTGAAGTCGCCCGGGCCCTCGACCACACGCATGCCTTTGCCGCCGCCGCCGGCGCTGGCCTTGAGCAAGAGCGGGTAGCCGATGCGGTCACCTTCGCGCTGCAGAAAATCGGCATCCTGATTGGCGCCGTGATAGCCGGGCACCAGCGGCACGCCGGCCACCGCCATCAGGGTCTTGGCTGCCGATTTCGATCCCATCGAGCGCATGGCCGAGGGCGGCGGCCCGATGAAGACCAGGCCGGCATCTGCGCAGGCCTCGGCAAAGTCGCCGTTTTCCGATAAAAATCCATAGCCGGGATGGACCGCCTCGGCGCCGCTGGCCAGCGCGGCCTCGATGATGACACGATAATTGAGATAGCTGTCGCGGGCCGCCGCCGCACCGATCAGCACGCCGTCGTCGCACAGCGCGACATGACGCGCTGTGCGGTCGGCCTCGGAATACACGGCGACCGTGCGGATGCCCAGGCGGCGGGCGGTGGCGGCGACGCGGCAGGCGATCTCGCCGCGGTTGGCAATCAGGATTTTCTTGAACATGCGGGCCTCTTGTAGGGGCAATGCCAATTTGTCGATTGCGGCAGACGGCTGCCGCCTGACCTGTTGTCGACCGGATACGCCGGCCGGGCATGTCGGCCAAAGCGCCGACCGACTATTGCGGCAGCCCGCTGTGGGCCGCCGGTTTTGCAGGCGCGTGCTGCAGATGCATGTTACGGACGCGTGTTACAGATGCGTGTTACAGATGCGGCCGACAGCGGCATTCAGCACTCGCAGCGTTCCTTCGGCGCCGATTCGAGCGTCGCCGCCCGCGTGCGCAGGCCCAGCTTGGCCAGTAGCGCGCGGTCGTCGTTGGCTTCAGGATTGCAGGTGGTAAGCAATTTGTCGCCGTAAAAAATCGAATTGGCGCCGGCCAGGAAGCACAGCGATTGCACCGCTTCGCCCATTTGGCGGCGGCCTGCCGACAAGCGCACGCGCGCCAGCGGCATGGTGATGCGGGCCACCGCAATGGTGCGCACGAATTCGAAGGGGTCGAGCGGATCGAGTCCGTGCAGCGGCGTGCCTTCGACCTGCACCAGATGGTTGACCGGCACCGATTCCGGATACGGGTTCAGATTGGCCAGCTGGGCGATCAGGCCGGCGCGCTGGCGGCGCGATTCGCCCATGCCGACGATGCCGCCGCAGCAGATCTTCAGGCCGGCATGGCGCACCTGGCCCAGGGTATCGAGCCGGTCTTGATAATCGCGGGTCGAAATGATGTTGCTGTAGAACTCGGGCGCGGTGTCGAGATTATGGTTGTAATAGTCGAGTCCGGCTTCCTTCAGGCGCGCGGCCTGGCCGGCTTCGAGCATGCCCAGGGTGGCGCAGGTTTCCAGACCCAGCGCCTTGACTTCGCGGATCATTTCTTCGACCTTGGCCAGATCGCGCTCTTTCGGACTGCGCCAGGCGGCACCCATGCAAAAACGCGTGGCGCCGTTGGCCTTGGCCTGGCGCGCGGCGTCGAGCACATTATCGATGTCGACGATTTTCTTGGCCTCGACGCCGGTATCGTAGCGCGCCGCTTGCGGGCAATAGGCGCAATCTTCTTCGCAACCACCGGTCTTGATCGACATTAGTGTGGCCAGTTCGACATCGCCATCGGGGAAATTGGCGCGATGTACTTGCTGGGCCTGGAACATCAAGTCGTTAAAGGGCAGGTCGAACAGCGCCAGCACATCGTCGAGCGGCCAGGTAGCGGCCGTGATCGGCTGCACGGGCGGCAGAAAATTCAGCGATTCGTAGGAGACGGTTTTTTCAAGCGAGGATTCGGACATAAATTCTTTCAACAGCAAAATAATAAAATTAATCGGTCGTACGATGATCGCCAGCCGGCCAGCCGGGCAGCGAGTGCAAATTCAAACAGGCGGCGGCGCGCGCCGCGCTCGGCTCGCTGAGGCGCGGCACCTGACCCAGCAGCGGCGCCCGGATACGGGCGGCCAGAGCGGCGACATTCTGCTCCAGATGGGCCATGCCGGCGTCGACCGTATTGGCGACCCAGCCGGCCAGCGTCAGACCGCGCGCGGCGATGGCCTCAGCGGTCAGCAGGGCGTGGCTTTGGCAGCCGAGCCGCATGCCGACCACCAGCACCACCGGCAGCGCCAGCTGCTGCGCCATGTCGGCCGTGTCGAAACTGTCCGACAAGGGCACGCAAAAGCCGCCCACGCCTTCGACCACCACGGCTTCGGCCTGCGCCGCCAGCGCGCGATAGGCCGCCAGGATCGGAGCGGCTTCGATCTCTATCTGCTGGCGGCGTGCGGCGATCTGCGGCGCGCAAGGCTCTTGCAGCAGATAGGGATTGCGCAGTTGAGCCGGCACCGCGACATTGCTGGCCGCCCGCAGGCTGTCGACATCGTCATTGTGCCAGACTCCGGCCTCCAGGGTGGCGCCGGCGGCGACCGGCTTCATGCCGACGGCGCGGGCGCCGGTGTCGCACAGCGCGTGCAGGATGGCGCTGGAAATCAGCGTTTTGCCGATTTCGGTATCGGTGCCGGCGATGAAGCACGAAAAGAAGGGCTGCTTCATGCCGTCACCGCCTCGGAATCTGCCTCGGCCTGCGCGGCGAGCGTATTGACGGCCTCGATCAGGCTCGCCACCTGCGCCGTGGTATGCGCGGCCGAGAGCGTGATGCGCAAGCGCGCCGTGCCGGCTGCCACCGTCGGCGGCCGGATGGCCGGCACCCAGAAGCCTTGCGCATGCAATTGCACGCTGGCTTGGACGGCCGCCTGGTTGGCGCCGATCACCAGCGGTTGCACGGCCGTCATCGACGGCAGCAATTGCCAGTGCGGCAGGCGCAGGTCGGTCTTGATCTGGGCGACCAGTTGCTGCAGGTGCGCGCGCAATGCCATGCCTTCGGCACCGTTGATGATGTCTATGCTGGTCAGCAAGGCATGCGCCAGGGCTGGCGCGGCGGCCGTGGTATAGATGTAGGCCCGTCCGCGCTGCAGCAGCAGTTCGATGACGCTGGCGTGGGCGGCGACAAAGGCGCCGCCCACGCCGGCCGCCTTGCCCAGCGTGCCCATGTACACCAGGTGCGGCGAGCGCAGCGCGAAGTGCTCGAGGGCGCCGCAGCCGCTCGCGCCCAGCGTGCCGAAGCCGTGGGCGTCGTCGACTACCAGCCAGGCGCCGTGCTGCTCGCACAGCGCCAGCAGGGCCGGCAGCGGCGCCAGTTCGCCATCCATGCTGTAGACGCTGTCGGTGACCACGATCTTGCTTTTTGCGCTGCTGGCGGCCAGCAGGCTGGCGAGGGCGGCAACGTCGTTGTGCGGATAAATCGTGATCCTGGCGCGCGACAGGCGGGCGCCGTCGATCAGCGAGGCGTGGTTCAGTTCTTCGGAAAACAGCTCGGTATCGTGGCCGGGATGGATCGTCGCCAGTGCGCCGAGCATGGCCTGGTTGGCCAGAAAGCCGGAACCGAAATACATGGCGCGCGGCTGTTCCAGGTGCGGCGCCAGCAGCGCGCCGAGCCGTTCCTCGAGCCGGGCATGGGCCCGGCTGTGGCCGCTGATCAGGTGCGAGGCGCCGCTGCCGGCGCCATACAGCGCCGCGCCTTCCTGCAGCGCCTGCACCACGGCCGGATGGGCTGCCAGACCGAGGTAATCGTTACTGCAAAACGCCAGCAGGTCGCGGCCATCGACCCGCATGCGCGGCGCGCACGGCGTGTCGGCGACGCGCAGGCGGCGCTGCAAGCCCTGTTGCTGCAACAATTGCAATTGTTGTTCGATGACGCGGATCGCTTCCATCAGTGCCCCGCCATCGTCTGTTCGAACACGGCCAGCGTGCGCGCGGCCAGGGTGTCGATCTCGTCGTCGGCCAGGATATAGGGCGGCATCAGGTAGACGCTGCGCCCGATCGGCCGCATCAGCATCTCCTGCCTGAGCCCTTCGGCGAAAAAGCGGCGCGAAAAGCTCGCTGCGGCCTGGGCATCGTCGATCACGGCATCGAAGGCCCAGATCATGCCGCGCTGGCGGAAGTGCCGCACCTTATCGTGCGCGGCCAGCGGTGCCAGCGCCGCCGTCATGCGGGCGGCGCGCTGGCGGTTGCGGTTGAGGACGTCGTCTTCCTCGAAAATGGCGAGCGTGGCCAGTGCCGCCCGGCAGGCCAGCGGATTGCCGGTATAGGAATGCGAATGCAAAAAGCCGCGCGTGACGTCGCTGCTGTAAAAGGCCTGATAGATTTCCTCTTTGCTCAGTACCAAGGACAGCGGCAGGTAACCGCCGCTGATGCCTTTGGACAGGCACAGGAAATCGGGCCAGACCGCCGTGCCGTCCGCCATTTCGGCTTGCTGGCAGGCGAAAAAGGTGCCGGTGCGGCCGCAGCCGACGGCGATCTCATCGAATATCAGATGCACCTGGTACTGGTCGCACAGCGCGCGCACCAGCGCCAGATACAGCGGATCGTGCATCGCCATGCCGGTCGCGCACTGCACGAGCGGCTCGACGATGACGGCGGCAATTTGCGGCCCCCGTTCCTGCAGCAGACGCTCGAGGTCGCGCGCGGCCCGGCGCGCCACATCCTGCGCGCTCTCACCGGGTTCGGCGAGGCGGGCGTCGGGCGAGGCCACCACGTGCGCCGGCCTCAGCAACGGACCGTAGGCGTCCTTGAACAGGGCGACATCGGTGACGGCCAGGGCGCCGATGGTTTCGCCGTGGTAGCCGCCGCGCACGCAGACGAATTCCTGCTTGGCGCTATGGCCGCTGTTGCGCCAGGCGTGAAAACTCATCTTGAGCGCGATCTCGACTGCCGAGGCGCCGTCAGAGGCATAGAAGCAATGGCCTAACACGCCGCCGGTCAGGGCCTTGAGCTGCTCCGACAATTGCACCACCGGTTCGTGGGTAAAGCCGGCCAGCATCGCGTGCTCGAGCTTGTCGAGCTGGTCTTTGAGGGCGTTGTTGATGCGCGGATTGGCGTGGCCGAACAGATTGACCCACCAGGAACTGATGGCGTCGAGATAACGCCGGCCGTCGTGGTCGTACAGCCAGGCGCCGCGGCCGTGGCTGACGGCGACCAGCGGCACGGTTTCGTGATGCTGCATTTGGGTGCACGGGTGCCAGACCGATGCCAGGCTGCGGGCGACCCAGTCGGCGGCGATGCCGTCGCCGCCGGCCGAGGCATTGTGTTGAGATGATGTCAAACTTTACTCCAGTGATGAATCCGATTTGTGAACCGCGGTGCGGTCTAATTTGCGAGCCAAGCCGGCGCTCTTTTGTCCAGAAATGCCTGCACCCCTTCGCGTCCTTCGCTGGAAGCACGGATCTGCGCCAGGCGGGCGGCGGTATCGTCGAGCAGATAGTCGGTAATCGGTACGCCGGCCACTTCGCGCACCAGGACTTTGGCCTGGCGCACTGCCTGCGGACCGTTGGCCGCCAGTGCGCCGACGATCTGCTCGACCGTGGCATCGAGCGTGTCGGCGCTGGCCAGTTCGTGCACCAGTCCCAGGCGCTGCGCCTGGCGGCCGTCGAAACGCTCGGCGGTCAGAAAATACCGGCGCGCGGCCTGTTCGCCGATCGCCTTGAGCACATAGGGCGAGACGCCGGCCGGAATCAGGCCGAGCCGCACTTCGCTCAGGCAGAACTGGGCCGCTTCGACGGCAACCACGATGTCGCAGGCCGCCGCCAGTCCCATGCCGCCGCCGAAGCAGTGGCCGTGCACGCGCGCCACCACCGGCAGCGGACACAGATAGACGGCATGCAGCATTTCGGCCAGCACCAGGGCGTCTGCATGGTTTTCCGGTTCCGAAAATTGCGCTTTTTCTTTCATCCAGTTGAGGTCGCCGCCGGCGCAAAATGCCGGACCGTTGGCGGCCAGTACCACCGCGCGCAACGCTTCGCGTTGGCCGAGCTCGCCAAACACCTGCGTCAGCTCGGCCAGCATCTGTTCATTGAAGGCATTGCGCATCTCGGGGCGGTTCAGCGTCACGGTAGCGCGATGCCCCGATTGCGTCAGTGTCAGCGTCTTGTATTCCATTGTTACTCCTTGCATTCCAGATTGTGGCCGCCGGCCGCGCTTGCAATTTGCGGCCGCCATTCACATGCGAAACAGGCCAAACTCGGTGTCTTTGAGCGGCGCATTCAATGCCGCCCGCAAGCCAAGACCGAGCACCATGCGCGTGTCTTGCGGATCGATCACGCCGTCATCCCACAGCCGCGCACTGGCGTAATACGGATGGCCCTGCTGTTCGTACTGCTGGCGGATCGGCTGCTTGAAGGCCTGTTCCTCGGCCTCGCTCCAGGCCTGGCCGCGTGCCTCGATGCCATCGCGGCGCACCGTCGCCAGGACGCTGGCGGCCTGTTCGCCGCCCATCACCGAAATGCGCGCATTGGGCCACATCCATAAAAAACGCGGGGAAAATGCGCGCCCGCACATGCCGTAATTGCCGGCGCCAAAGCTGCCGCCGATGATCACGGTCAGTTTCGGCACGGCGGCGGTGGCCACCGCCGTGACCATCTTGGCGCCGTTGCGGGCGATGCCTTCATTCTCGTATTTGCGGCCGACCATGAAACCGGTGATGTTTTGCAAAAACACGAGCGGTATTTTACGCTGACAGCACAATTGTATAAAGTGCGTGCCTTTTAAGGCCGATTCCGAAAATAAAATGCCGTTGTTGGCGATGATGCCGACCGGCATACCGAACAGGCGCGCAAAGCCGCAAACCAGCGTGGTGCCGTAGCGGGCCTTGAATTCGTCGAAGTCGCTGGCGTCGACGAGGCGGGCGATGATTTCGCGCACATCGAAGGGCTTGCGGGTATCGGTCGGGATGATGCCGTATAACTCGGTGGCGGGATATTTCGGCTCGACTGCTTCCTGAGGCGCGGCCTGCGGCGGCGGGCGCCGGTTCAGGTTGCCGACGATGGTGCGCGCCAGCGACAAGGCATGCAAATCGTTTTGCGCGAGGTGGTCGGCCACGCCCGACAGGCGCGTGTGGACGTCGCCGCCGCCGAGCTCTTCAGCGCTGACCACTTCGCCGGTGGCGGCCTTGACCAGCGGCGGGCCGCCGAGGAAGATCGTGCCCTGGTCCTTGACGATGATCGATTCGTCGCTCATGGCCGGCACGTAGGCGCCGCCGGCCGTGCATGAGCCCATGACAACGGCGATTTGCGCGATGCCCTTGGCCGACAGATTGGCCTGGTTGAAGAAGATGCGGCCGAAGTGCTCGCGGTCGGCGAATACCTCATCCTGGTTGGGCAGGTTGGCGCCGCCCGAGTCGACCAGATAAATGCAGGGCAGATGGTTTTGGTCGGCAATTTCCTGCGCGCGCAAATGCTTTTTTACCGTCAGCGGATAATAGGTGCCGCCCTTGACGGTAGCGTCGTTGCAGACGATGACACACTGCTGGCCGGCCACGCGGCCGATGCCGGTGATGATGCCGGCCGCCGGCGCTTCGTCGGCGCCTTGCGCGTCGGGGTACATGCCGTAGGCGGCCAGCGGCGACAGTTCCAGAAACGGCGTGCCGGGATCGAGCAGCATGTGCACGCGCTCGCGCGGCAGCAGTTTGCCGCGCGCCACATGCCTGTCGCGCGCTTCCTGGCCGCCGCCGAGCGCAATCCTGTCGAGCTTGCTCTTGAGGTCGTCGACCAGCGCCTGCATGGCGCCGGCATTGGCCAGGAAATCGGCGGCGCGCGGATTGATCTTGCTGTCGATGATCATGAGAGCCTCGGCGGGAAGCTGCCGTTAAGGTAATACCAGCGCATGCCGTCGGCCGCCGCCTCGCGCACGAAACGGCTGATTTCATGCAAGCGATGGGCACGTCCGCCGAGCTTGTAGCGGGCCACGAACTCGACCCGGGCACGGTTGCTGTCGTCGGGGTCGGTGCCGTGCGCATGTACTTCCAGGCCCAGCCATTTTGTGCCCTGCTCGAGCAGCGGCAGCGGCGGCCGCGTGCTGGCATGCCAGGTTGCCAGCAGATAGGCTTCATCGCCGAGGACATAGGCGCTGTAGCGCGAGCGCATCAGCAGCTCGGCGGTGGCCGGCAGCGTGTGCGATGCCAGATAGGGGCCGCAGCACGTTTCGAAGCTGGCGCCGCCGCACGGACATGCCTGATTATTTTGTTTGTTTTTCATTTTCGTTCCGACAAAAATTGAATCGGCGCGCCGGCCGCCTGCCAGGCGCCGAAGCCGCCATCGAGATGGGCGACCGGCCGCAGACCCATGTCTTGCGCGGTCTTGGCGGCGAGCGCGCTGCGCCAGCCGGCCGCGCAAAAGAAGATGAATTCCTTGTTTTGCCCCTCATCTTGCGCGAACACCGGTTTGAAATACGGCGAATCGGGATCGATCCAGAATTCGAGCATGCCGCGCGGCGCATGGAAGGCGCCTGCTATTGCGCCATCGCGCTTGAGCTCGCCTGCCTCGCGCACGTCGATCAGCTGGACGTCGCCGTTTTGCAGCCGGGCCCGCACTTCGGCGACGCTATAGGTCTTCACCTGCGCACTGGCGGCGGCGACCAGCGCCTGATAGCCTGTTTTGATCATGCATGTCTCCTTCGCCGTCTTGCCTGGCCGTTGGCGATTGCTTGTTTTTTATAATCCTGAGGGCGATTCACCGGTTCAGGTCCGCAGCCCACGGCCTGCCTGACTGTGCGCCAGACCGAATTGTACAGACTGCCAGGCGGTTTGCGCGGCGACCTCGGGCCGCGCTATCGCTCCACCGCTACTGTCCCGCGGTAGCGCAACAGGCGGCCATTGTCGGCGGTCGTCAGTGCCGCCAGCGCCATGCGGATGGCCTGCGCGGCCGCTTCGCGCGATGGCGGCGGGCCCGGCCGCGCATGGTTGCCGCGCTCGGCATGCAGGCTGACGCAGATCGCTCCGTGCGCTCCGAAATGGGCGGCGCTGTCGGTGAGCAGCGAGTCGAGCGCGGCCTCCTTGGCGCGGCACAGCCAGTCGGCGGCCGCCAGCGGCGTCGCCGGCGGCGCCGATACCAGCGCCAGCTTGCCGCGCACCGAGGCCACCAGCGGCGCCACAATCGGCAGCAGGCGCATGGCGGCCAGCACGGTGCCGTGCATGACGCGGTCGAACACCGCCTGGGTCGGCGTGTTCAAGCCGCCCGGCAGCTGGTTGCCGGCATCGGCGCACAGAATGGCCAGGTCGAGCCGCTCGTCGTCGAGATTCCAGGCCAGCGCCGCGCACTGTTCGACGTTGGCTGTTTCCAGCACATGGACTTCGGCGCCGAGCAGGCGCAGCTGATCGGCCTCGTCGGACTGCCGCACGGTGGCGATGACGCGCCAGCCATCGGCCCGGTATTGGCGAGCCAGTTCCAGTCCGATGCCGTGCGAGGCGCTTACGATTAATGCAGTTGCCATGCTTATGCCATCTCGATTGCCATTGCGGTTGCTTCGCCGCCGCCGATGCAGATCGCCGCCACGCCGCGCTTCTTGCCGCTCTTTTTCAGCGCGCCGAGCAGCGTGACGATGATGCGCGCACCTGAGGCGCCGATCGGATGGCCCAGCGCGCAGGCGCCGCCGTGGACATTGACCTTGTCGCGCGCGATGCCGAGATCGCGCATGGCCGCCATTGGCACTACCGCGAATGCTTCGTTGATCTCGAACAGGTCGACGTCCTGCGTGCTCCAGCCGACCTTTTTGTACAGTTTCTCGATGGCGCCGATCGGTGCCGTGGTGAACCAGTTCGGTTCTTGCGCATGCGCCGCATGGCCGAGAATTTTCGCGATGACGGTGCAGCCGAGTTCCCGGGCGGTCGATTCGCGCATCAAGACCAGCGCCGCCGCGCCATCGTTGATCGAGGACGAGGAAGCGGCGGTGATGGTGCCGTCTTTCTTGAATGCCGGTTTCAGCGTCGTCACCTTGTCGAGCCGGGCCCGCAGCGGGCCTTCGTCCTTGTCGATGACGAGCTCACCGCTGCGGCTCTTGACGGTGACGGGCGCAATTTCCCAGGCGAAGTGGCCTTCGGCGGCCGCCGCCTGCGAGCGCGCAATCGATTCACCGGCAAACGCATCCTGTTCGGCGCGCGTGAACTGGTATTTGGCCGCGCATTCCTCGCCGAAAGTGCCCATCGAGCGGGCATTGCCTTTCTCGTCGCGGCCGTAGGCGTCTTCGAGGCCATCCATCATCAGGTGATCGTACATCATCGCGTGGCCGATGCGGTAGCCGCCGCGCGCTTTCGGAATCAGATAGGGCGCATTGGTCATCGATTCCATGCCGCCGGTCACCACCACCTTGCTCGAGCCGGCCAGCAGGGCGTCGTAGCCGAACATGGTGGCCTGCATCGCCGAGCCGCACATCTTCGACATCGTCACCGAGCCGGTCGAGGCCGGCAGGCCGGCCTTGATCATGGCCTGGCGGGCGGGGGCCTGGCCCTGGCCGGCCATCAGGCAATTGCCGAAATAGACGTTGTCGACGGCCGCCGGCGCGATGCCGGCGCGGGCGACGGCGGCTTCGATCGCGATGGCGCCGAGCTCGTTGGCGCTCAGCGAAGAAAAGTCGCCCTGGAAGGCGCCCATCGGTGTGCGTGCCGCGCCTACGATGACGATTGGGTCGTTCATGTCTGTCTCCTTTATATGGTATCGGTTTGAGTGGCGGATTGCTTGCAAAAGCGGATTTCTTGCGGGTACGGAAAAACGTCTTCGATGATGCCAAGGCCGATGCGCTGCTGGCGCGTCTGCCAGAACTGCGGCGTGAGCAGGTCGGCGTGGTATTTCATGAACTGCTTTTTGATTTCCGGATTGCCCAGCAAAAAAGCGCCGAATTGTTCCGGAAAGACGTCGTGCCTGCCGACCGAATACCACGGCTCGGACGCCATCTCGTCTTCTTCGTTGCGCGGTGCCGGGATGGCGCGGAAATGGCAATCGCTGATGTATTCGATTTCATCGTAGTCGTAAAAGACGACGCGTTCGTGGCGCGTGACGCCGAAATTTTTATACAGCATATCGCCGGGGAAGATATTGGCGGCCACCAGCTCCTTGATCGCATTGCCGTATTCGCGGATGCCGTGGGCGATGCGGGCCGGGTCGTCGACCGCATTGGCCAGCCACAGGTTGAGGGGCACCATGCGCCGTTCGATATACAGATGCCGGATGATGAGCTGGTCGCCGTCGTCCTCGATCAGCGAAGGCGCCACTTGCCGCAATTCCTGCAGCAAGGCGTCGTCGAAGCGGGCGCGCGGAAACGCGACGTTCGAATATTCGAGGGTATCGGCCATGCGGCCGACGCGGTCATGGTTTTTGACGAGCAGGTATTTTTCCTTGATCAGGGCGCGCGTGGTGTCCTTGGGCGGCGGGAAAAAATCCTTGATGACCTTGAACACATAGGGAAAGGACGGCAGCGCAAACACCACCATCACCAGCCCGCGGATGCCGGGGGCGATCTGGAATTGATCCGAAGAGTGCTTCAGATGGTGCAGGTAATCGCGATAAAACAGGGTCTTGCCCTGTTTTTGCAATCCGAGAATCGTATAGATTTCGCTGCGCGGCTTGTTCGGCAGCAGGCTGTGCAGGAATTGCACATAGGCCGATGGCACTTCCATGTCGACCAAAAAATAGGCGCGCGTAAATGAAAACAGCAGCGTGATCAAATCCTGCTTGAGCAGTACCGTGTCGAGTACCAGGCGACCGTTTTCATCATGCAGGATCGGCACGATGAACGGATATTCGCGGTTGCCGTTGATGCCCTTGCCGATGATGTAAGCACCCTTGTTGCGATAGAACAGGCTGGCCAGGACCTGCAATTGCTGGTTCGCTTCACGCGGATCGTCGCCGGCCAGCTCACGCAGCCGCGCGCGTACCAGGGCAACGTCGCGGTCGAGGTCGGCAAACGGCCGCTCGAGCTGGAAATTGGTGACGATGCGTTTCAAGGTCGCGTGCATGCCATCGCGCGCCGGATAATAGACGCGGTAGGTCGGCGCCAGTTCGCCCGTTTCGATGTAGTCGGTCGAGACCGCCGGCCGCACGAAAATGAAGTCGTTGTTGAAGTAAGTGCGATGCAGGATGTTGCAGCAGACCGAATTGAAAAAGGTCTCGGCCAGCTCCGGCTGCTTGTGATCGGTCAGCATGCCGATGTAGTGCAGCTTCAGTTCGCGCCAGACCTCGTCGCTCAATTCTTCTGCCGTGTATTCGTCTTCGAGAATCTGCACGCATTCGTGCACGCGCTTGTCGTAAAAGCCGATCCGTTCGCGCGCCGCGTCCTGCGCCAGGCGCCAGGCGCCGTCCTCGAAATGCTGTCTGGCCTGCGCGCTGGCGCGGCGAAACAGGCGGTAATGCTTGTCGAAGCCGTCCAGTATCGTGCGCGCGATATCGAAGGCGATTTGCGATGACAGCAGTTTGGGGAAGGCCGGCTGCATCACGGCTCCTTTCGTGGCGCGGCAGCGCGTGCGTGCATAGTCACCGGTGCGACGCGCCACGATGTCGTGCGCGCGCCGGTGCACACGCTGACGCACGTCGGGATGCCGGATCGCGAGCGCATGGCGGCCGGTCTTTCAAGCGGAGGCGGCGAACAGTTCGCGGCCGATCAGCATGCGCCGGATCTCGCTGGTGCCGGCGCCGATTTCATAGAGCTTGGCGTCGCGCCACAGGCGGCCGGCCGGATAGTCGTTGATATAGCCGTTGCCGCCCAGCGCCTGGATTGTTTCGCCGGCCATCCAGGTAGCTTTTTCGGCGGCATACAGAATGGCGCCGGCCGCATCCTTGCGCAGCTGGCGTAGCGCATCCGGGGTGGCGGCGCAGTCGCATGCCTGGCCGACTGCGTAGACATAGGCCTTGCAGGCGCTGGCGGTGGCATACATGTCGGCCAGCTTGCCCTGCATGAGCTGGAACTGGCCGATCGGCTGGTCGAACTGGCGCCGCTCATGGACATAGGGCAAGACCAGATCGAGGCAGGCCTGCATGATGCCGAGCGGGCCGCCGGCCAGCACGGCGCGCTCGAAATCGAGGCCCGACATCAGCACGCTGGCGCCGTTGCCGACGCCGCCCAGGACGTTGTCGAGCGGTACGATGCAATCCTGGAAAACCAGTTCGCCGGTCGGCGAGCCGCGCATGCCGAGCTTGTCGAGTCTTTGCGCGATCGAAAATCCGGGGAAATTTTTTTCGATCAAAAACGCCGTCATGCCGCGTGCACCGGCCGCCGGGTCGGTCTTGGCATACACGACCAGCACGTCGGCGTCGGGGCCGTTGGTAATCCACATCTTGCTGCCGTTTAAGACCCAATGCCCGCCCTCGCAGCGGGCGTGCAGACGCATGCTCACGACATCGGAGCCGGCATTGGCCTCCGACATGGCCAGCGCGCCGATATGCTCGCCGGCGATCAGGCGCGGCAGATAGTGCTGCTTTTGCGCGGCGCTGCCGTTGCGCTTGATCTGGTTGACGCACAGGTTCGAATGGGCGCCGTAGGACAGGCCGACCGCGGCCGAGGCGCGCGAGATTTCTTCCATGGCCACGATGTGGGCCAGATAGCCCATGCCGGCGCCGCCGTCCTGTTCGTCAACCGTGATGCCGAGGATGCCGAGCGCGCCCATCTTGCGCCACAAGTCCATCGGGAATTGATCGCTGCGATCGATCTCGGCGGCGCGCGCGGCGATTTCGGTTTGCGCAAAACGCGCCACCGTGGCCCGCAATGCCGCGATATCGTCGCCATGATCGAAGCTCAAGCCCGGCAAATCCAACATGGTCGCCTCACGTTTTCAAGTAGTCAAAAGCATAGTGCAAATCGGCCTTGCTGGGAACGTCAATCTGGCGTGCTGCGCGGCGATGTGCGGGACGGACTGCGGTATGTTCTTGCGCTATTGCATTATTTTATTGGTCCATCGTTAAACACGGTAACAAAACGCCAAATTTGCGCAATACGCATATTTAACGATTGATCGCTATCGACAAAACGTTTGATCTTGAGCAAACTCAAGGTCTGGATTTGGCATGCGCATCGTTGCCATACGACGATGTTTTTTTTGGGAAATTCATGCGTGCGCGAGCCTGCCGTCGGTCCGCGGCAGATATCCAGGTACACAGCAATTATGCACGTAAATAGTGCGGAAAAATGATGCGTACAAATGATCTTAATAAATAATATTTGCAGATAATGCCGGCAAATAAAAAATATAAATAACACAGACAAATAACGGCGGCCAGAGGCGGCGACTTTTTTGCGACAAAAAAAATGTTGTCTATGTGAATATTTGGCTGACAACACATTAAGTGGTCATAATAGCAATTGTGAAATTACACACAACGCCTGTCTACTTATGGAGAAATGCCATATGAACTTGCTCGAACAGCAGTTGACCTATCCGCACAACGAGCAGTTACCGGCAGCGGGTGCCGCGATGGAAGTGGCGCCCGGCGTTCATTGGCTGCGGATGGGATTGCCATTTGCGCTTGACCATATCAATCTCTGGCTGTTGGCCGACGAGGCGCAGCAGGGACCGGCGTGGAGCATTGTCGATTGCGGCGTCGACAATGCGGCCACCCGCGCCAATTGGGAAGCGGTATTTGTCCGCCATTGCGCCAAGGCGCCGGTCACGCGCGTGCTTGCCACCCACTGCCACCCCGATCATGTCGGCCTGGCCGACTGGCTGTGCGCACGCTGGCAGGCGCCGCTGGCGATGACGGCCGCCGAATACGCGTTCGCCCGTCTGATGGCGGCAAGCTTGCCCGGTGCCGATGGCACTGCTGCGGTGGCGCATTTTCAATTGCATGGCTTGACCGATCAGGCAATGATTGCCCAATTGCAAGGTCGTAAATCGTATTATCCGAATCTGGTGCCGGCCTTGCCCCATGCTTACCAGCGTTTGCAAGATGGCGACATGGTGCGCATCGGCGGCCGCCAGTGGCGCGTCATTACCGGCTTTGGACATTCGCCCGAGCATGTCGCGCTGTATTGCAAGCAACTGGGGGTCTTGATATCAGGCGATATGATCTTGCCGCGCATTTCGACCAATGTCTCGGTGTTTGCGATCGAACCGCAAGCCAATCCCTTGCGTGCCTTTCTGGTGTCTTTATCCAAATTTGCCGACTTGCCGGAAGATACGCTGGTCTTGCCTTCGCATGGCCGGCCATTTCGCGGTCTGCATACGCGTATCGCGCAATTGCGCGCCCATCATCTGTCGCGCCTGGCCGATGTCCTCGACGCCTGCGCCGCGCCGCAATCGGCGGCCGACATCGTACCGATGATGTTCGAACGTGCGCTCGACGCCCATCAACTCAGTTTTGCGCTCGGCGAGGCGCTCGCGCATTTGCACTTGCTGTGGTTTGAAGGCAAATTGCAGCGCCAGACGGGTACCGACGGCATCATCCGTTTTGTGACTTGATGTCTTAAAACGGAATTGAGATACGTCTATATCGAGAAGGCCGGTCCATAGTAACTTTCCACTACATGTGGATAGCGAGCATCATTGCCTGGTGTGTCGTCACGCTTCTCTTCCATTCGTTCGTGAGACGAATCCCTTGCAGAATATTACTGAGAGAAAACATGCGCCACCATCAATGTTTCTTCGCTGCATTATTGTCCTGTCGAATATGCGGCGAGTTGCGCTTTTCTCGACTTAAATATTGTTTTCAAGCGTTGTCGAGACAAATTTGCTTGTTCAAATTTATCGCTTCCATTATGCTGCTGCCCTCGCCTGACGATGCCTGCCAATATCTGTCCATCGTCCGCGATCCGATCCGGCGCATTATGCGCCGGCCGTTGCATGACACAGCACCGATATGACCTCCACCACAGAACGTCACAGATTTAGCGAGCGCTTGCAACAGGCGCTCGAAAACGCCCATTATTCTCCCGATAGTCCAACCAAGTTGGCCCGCGAATTTAACATCCGTTTCGATGGCGGTCCGATCACCGTGCACGCGGCCCGCAAATGGCTGGTCGGCGAGGCGATTCCAACCCAGGAAAAATTGCGCACGCTGGCCCAATGGCTGGGCGTGCCGACCCAGTGGCTGCGTTTTGGCGATGTGCTGGCGACCGAAAGCTCTGGCGAACCGAGCGAGGCGGCGGTGCGCTTCGAATCGGCCGACGTCAAGTTGATTGCAGATTTGCAATTGCTCGATGACCATCACCGCCACATCGCGCGCGAGTTCATCCGCATGCTGATTCATCTGCCGCAAAATAAATCATAAACAGGCCGGGCCGGCATCGCGCTTACCATCGCGCGCCGCTGGCCGCCTCAACTCCAGCGCAAGTCGGTGCGGCTGAGCGGCAATTGCCGCACGCGCGTGCCGGTTGCCGCGAAAATGGCGTTGCAGACTGCCGGCGCCAGCGGCGGCAAGGCCGGTTCGCCAAGTCCAGTAACGGGGAAGTCGGTTTTCAGAAAATGGATATCGATCCGGGTTTTCATCTCCGGCATGCGCAGCAAGCGATAGTCGTGCAGATTGCTTTGCACGATGCGGCCGTGCTCGATGTCGAGTTCCGGATACAGCAGGGTACTGATGCCGTCGATCACCGAGCCCTGCACCTGATGTTCGGCGCCGCTCAGGTTGACGATCTGGGCCCCGACGTCGGAGACGACCACCACGCGCTCGATCGTTAGCTCGCCGGCTTTCGATACCGTCACTTCAGCCACTTGCCCGATATAGCCGCGATGGCTGAAGTGGAAGGCGATGCCCTGGCCCTGGCCGCGCGTAAATTTTTTCTGTCCCCAGCCCGATTTGATCGCCAATTGTTCGAGCACATGTTTCATGCGGCCGACATGATAGGGCTGGCCGCGCTCGCCGCTGCCGGCGACGATTTCCTTGTCGCCCAATAGCTCGAGGCGGAAGGCCAGCGGGTCGCGCCCGGCCGCATGCGCCAGCTCATCGATAAAGCTGTGGAAGACCCAGGCGAAGACATTGCTGCCCGGCGCGCGCCACCAGCCCATCGGGATGCTGCATTCGAGCGCGGTTTGCTCGAGCAGGCAGTTGGCCAGCCAGCGGCCGGGAAACTCGTCGCCCGATAAGGCGGCACCGTTGCCTGGTTGCAAGACACTCTTGCCGTCGCGCTCGACGCGGTTGGCGAACGTGACGAAATGGTTGTGCCAGGCCGTGACCCGGCCGCTGCTGTCGAGCCCGCCGCGCAGAAAATGGAAGCCGCCGGCGCGGAAGTGATCGTGCTGCAAATCGTCTTCGCGGCTCCAGCTCAGCTTGACTGGCGCCTTGACTCTTTGTGCGATGGCCACCGCCTCGACGATGAAGTCGGAACTGAGGCGGCGGCCGAAACCGCCGCCGCTGCGCGTGATGTGCAGCGTGATTTTTTCCTTGGGGATGCCGAACGTGGATGCGACCAGCGCCTGGCCGGAGGCCGGATTCTGGGTCGGCGCCCACAGTTCGACGCTGCCATCGGCCGGCTTGAACCAGGCCGTGCAGTTTTGCGGCTCCATGCTCGCGTGCGAAATAAACGGATAGACATAGGCCGCCTCGACCGTCCTGGCAGCCGCTTTCAGCGCAGCGGCGGTGTCGCCATCATTGCGCAAGACTGTCGCTCCGGCTTTTTTCGACAGTGCCGCCGCCTGCCCGCTAAAGCCTTGCCAGCTGTGGCCGGCGCCGCTGCCTTCGTCCCACACCACCTGCAATTGCTGGCGCGCCTTGAGCACGGCCCAGGTCGAGGTCGCCACGATCGCCACCCCCGACCACAGACCGTTCAGATTGGCCGTGCCGGCGATCAGGAAGCAATCGTGGATGCCGGGCAGCGCCTTGATCGCCTCGACATTGGCGCTGACGGCCTTGCCGCCGAGGACAGGGCATTTGACATAGCTCGCATACAGCATGCCGGGCAGCTGGATATCGATGCCGAACAGCGGTTTGCCGCTGACGATGGCGCCATTGTCGACGCCGCCGATGCGCGTGCCGAGCAAGGTATAGCTGGCCGGGTCCTTGAGCACGACCAGCTTGGCGTCGGGCACCGGCAGCGCGGCGGCGCGCGCCACCAGTTTGCCGTAGGTCAGGCGCCGCTGCGATGCCGCATGCTCGACGGCGCCGGCCCTGGTGCTGCATTCGGCCGGCGGCACATTCCAGGCTTGCGCTGCGGCCTGGACCAGCATGGTGCGCGCGGTGGCGCCGAGCCGGTGGAATTCGACGTAATTGTTCGGCGTCGAGGTCGAGCCGCCGGCCCCCTGGCTGCCGTACGCCGGATTCAGGTCGCCCTGCACGATATGCACGTCTTGCCAGCGGACGTCGAGTTCCTCGGCGAAGATCATCGGCAGCGAGGTCTTGATGCCCTGGCCGATCTCGGGCTGCTTCGATATCAGCGTGACGCGTCCATCTTGCGCGATGCGGATGAAAATGCTCGGTGAAAATTCGCCGCCCGCCTCGTGTGCCGCCATCTCGTCCTTGCGCACGGTCGGCGGCACGCCTTGCGCGGCATCGCCGAAGATGCCCAGCGTCAGGGCCGCGCCAAGGGTGGACGATTGCTTCAAAAAACGCCGGCGCGCCGGCCGTGGCATTGCCGCTGTGCTCATTTCGCCCCCTTTTTGTTTGAGGCCAGTGCGGCCGCACGATGAATGCCGGCGCGGATCCGTATATAGGTCGCGCAGCGGCACAGATTGCCGCCCATGGCGTCATCGATCTGCTGGTCGTCCGGCTGCGGATGCTCCTTCAGCAGCGCCGCCGCCGTCATGATCTGGCCGGCCTGGCAATAGCCGCATTGCGGCACGTCCAGTTCCACCCAGGCCTGTTGCAGGGGATGGCTGGCATGCGCATCGAGCCCTTCGATGGTGGTGATTTTTTTACCGGACAGCGCCGCGGCCGGCGTGATGCATGAGCGCGTCGGCACGCCATCGACATGCACGGTGCAGGCGCCGCACTGGCCGATGCCGCAGCCGTATTTGGTGCCGACCAGGCCTAGCGTGTCGCGCAGGGCCCACAGCAGGGGCGTGTCGGGCGCCAGATCGAGCGTATGCGCCTTGCCATTGATGTGAAGAGTGTATTTGCTCATTGTGCGCAGGCCCGGGAAAGGAAAAGATGCAAAGATGTTAGCGCCAAGCGCGGCGGTTCGCCAGCGGCTTTTTGTTTCGGACTCAATTTCGGGCTCAATTTCGGGTTCAATTTCGGGTTCAATTTTGCGCTCAATCCGGTGCAATTGCATGCCGCGCCCAATTCCGCGCCTCTTTGGACGACTTGTTTCACGATCCGCCTCTTGCTGCCGCCGGCCGGCGACGATTTTTTGCGCGCGCCGGGCTGCAGGCGTTACCATGACGGCATGCGAGATTATCGAGTATCGAAATGACGGCCAGGCTCAAGCCGGCCCCCCCTTTGCCGGACAAAGATGGCGTGGGTGCCAGCCATTTGTGGCTGCCCGATGGCGTCTGGCCCGATTTGCTGACGTTTTTGGTGCAGCATTTTCCCGCGGTGACGCGCGCCACCTGGCAGGCGCGGCTCGACAAGGGCGAGGTGCGCGAGCGCAGCGGCGAGCGGCTGCATGCCGGCAGTGCAGTGCGGCGCGGCATGTGCATTTTCTACTATCGCGAACTCGACGCCGAAACCGCGATTCCGTTCGAGGAAACGGTTCTGTACCAGGATCAGTATTTGCTGGTCATCGACAAGCCGCATTTCTTGCCGGTGGCGCCGGTCGGGCGCTTTTTGCAGGAAACCCTGCTGGTGCGCCTGAAAAAAAAGCTCGGCCTGCCGCATCTGGCGCCTTTGCACCGGCTTGACCGCGAGACGGCCGGAGTGGTCATGTTTTCGGTCGACCCGGCCACACGCGGCGTCTATCATGCTTTATTCGAGCAGCGCCACATCGCTAAACGTTATGAAGCCTGGGCGCCGGCGCTGGCGCCCGCTCTGGCCCGCAGCCTGCCGCTCGTGCATCGCAGCCGCATGGACCATGGCACGCCGTTTTTCTGCATGCGTGAAGTGGCCGGCGAGCCCAATTCCGAAACCCGGATTGCGGTGCTCGAGGCGCGCGGCGGCGCCGTGCTGTACGACCTGCAGCCGCTGACGGGCCGCCAGCACCAGCTGCGCGTGCATATGGCCGCGCTCGGCAGCCCGATTTTCAATGACGATTTCTATCCGCTGGTACGCCCTTGCAAGGGCGATGATTTCAGCCGGCCTTTGCAGCTGCTGGCGCGCGCCATTGCGTTTACGGACCCGCTCAGCGGCGCCGAACGGCATTTCGAAAGCCGCCGCACGCTCGACGGCGGCGGCGCGTTCTAGCGCCTGCCGCCATTGCTGGCGCGCTTAGAACTCTTCCCAGTCGTCATTGCCAGCTGTAACTTTTTGCGTGCTGGCGGGCGCCGCAATGCGCGCCGCGGTCTTGGCGACCGACTTGGGGGCGGCCGCTTTGTCGGACGCGAGCTTGACGGCCGGCCTGGCAGCCGGCTTGGCAGATCGGGCGCTGCCAGGCGCTGCGCTGGCGATATTCGATGCGCTGCCGGTATTAAAGACGCTGACCACCTGCACCAGATTGGCAGCCTGGTTTTGCATCGATTCGGCGGCCGCTGCCGCTTCCTCGACCAGGGCCGCATTTTGCTGCGTGACCTGGTCCATCTGGGCGATGGCCTGATTGATCTGCTCGATGCCATCGACTTGTTCGCCGGTGGCGGCCGTGATTTCGCTCATGATATCGGTCACGCTGCGGATGCTGCTGACGACGTCGGCCATGGTCGTGCCGGCCTGGTCAACGAGCTTGCTGCCTTCGTCCACCTTGCTGACGGAGTCATCGATCAAGACCTTGATTTCGCGCGCGGCATTGGCCGAGCGCTGCGCCAGGCTGCGCACCTCGGTCGCCACCACCGCAAAGCCGCGCCCCTGTTCGCCGGCGCGCGCCGCTTCGACGGCCGCGTTCAGGGCCAGGATATTGGTCTGGAA
>JAIZVZ010000181.1 GCA_021768485.1 Oxalobacteraceae bacterium
CACGTGATAGCGCGTGCGGGTCATCTTGCCCTGCCCCTGCTCGGCGAGGAAATGCATAAAGCCATTCAGATGCGGCGCCAGTTCAGGATCGGACAGACCACGACGGCCGTTGAGCACATGCGGGAAATCCAGCTTCGGCAGTTCAGCCATCGTACTGTAGGCATTGAGCTGCACATGATTACTGGTGTCTTGCGGCTTGGAGAACAGTTGTTTGATTCGGTTCAGCATACATTCATAGGGAAGGCGCGATGAGCGCGCAAGTGTACAACATTCACGGCCGTCGGATTGTCCTCACTTCGGGGTCAGTTCCAAAAAGTGGACACGAGCCCATGCATAAGCACCACGCCATGCTTTGAGCTAGCGCAGTCTTTGCGCTAGCGCGGTCAATACAATGTACGGATGAGCCGTCCACTACGCCTACAATTTCCGGGTGCACTTTACCATGTCACTTCGCGTGGGGATCGCAAGCGGACGATCTATCTGGACGAGGTTGATCGCGTCGTCTGGCTCGCAATCCTGGGCGAGGTTTGCGCCGACTATCACTTCGTGATTCACGGCTTTTGCCAGATGGGCAATCACTACCATCTTGTGGTCGAGACCGAGGAAGCCAATCTGGCGCTGGGCATGCAGCAGCTGAACGGCAAGTATTCGCAGTATTTCAACCGTCAGCATGACTTGGTCGGGCATCTGTTCCAGGGACGCTATCACGCCGTGCTGGCGCAGCGCGACGCCTACCTGTTGCAGCTTGCGCGCTATGTCGTGCTGAATCCTGTGCGCGCCGGTCTGGTAACGCTGCCGGGCGACTGGCCATGGAGCAGTTACCGCCACCTCATCGGCCAACAAGCGCCGCCGAACTGGCTGAATGTCGCAGCCACGCTAGCCATGTTCGCGCACGATCCGGAGGGCGCGATACCGGCCTATCAGCGCTTCGTACTGGCGGGCATCAGCTCGCCCAGCCCATTACTGAACACGCGGCACCAACTAGTCCTGGGCGACGACGCATTTCTCGCGAGCATACGCCTGCCCGCGAACCAGAATGCGCTGCGTAGCGTAATCAAAAGTCAGCGCCAGGCTTTGGCGCCGCCGCTGGAGGCATTCCAGGCGCAAGCCCCCACGCGTAACGCCGCGATGATCGACGCCCACCACTCAGGCGCCTACACCATGCAACAGATTGCCGCGCACTTTGGCGTTGCGTTAAAAACCGTCAGCCGCGTCATCAAAAAAGATCGGACACGATGAAATGTCCGATTTTTGGAACTGACCCCGAATTTAGAACATTAATGGCTGCCGCCGAGGTAGGCGGCGATGACTTTGGGGTCGGTTTTCAGGCTGGCGGCGGGGCCGTGGACGGAGATGCTGCCGTTTTCGAGTACGTAGCCGTAGTCGGCGACGTTTAATGCGGCGGCGGCGAATTGTTCGACCAGCAGCATGGTGACGCCTTCGGATTTCAGCCGCTGGATGATGCGGAATACTTCTTCCACCAGGATCGGCGCCAGCCCCATTGAGGGTTCGTCCAGCAGTATCACGTCGGGATTGAGCATGACGGCGCGCGCCATGGCGAGCATTTGCTGTTCGCCGCCCGACAGGGTGCCGGCCAGCTGGTGCTGGCGTTCTTTCAGGCGCGGGAACAGGTCCATGGCTTTTTCGAGGTCGCGCTTGATGTCGCCCTTGGGCCGCGCG
>JAIZVZ010000050.1 GCA_021768485.1 Oxalobacteraceae bacterium
ACGGCTTGGTCGGGGGCTTAGTCGGGGTGTGGCTCAGCCTGGTAGAGCGCTGCGTTCGGGACGCAGAGGCCGGAGGTTCGAATCCTCTCACCCCGACCAAATTTTTAAAGCCGCCCCATACGCTCCAGTTGCGCCTCAATCAGTTGCAAGCCTTGCAGTGCGCCGACTGCCAGGCCGACCTGCTGTTCGCCATCGGTCTGCGCTTCGCGCGGGTTGATCCGGATTAGCGGCCCGCGCTGCGATTCGCCGAGCAGGCGCACGGTGGGAATGGCGGTGCCGGCGCCCAGTTCGATGACGACCGGGCGCGCGGCCGTGCGCAGCCATCTGACGCGCGCCAGGCTCTGGCGGTCGGTGCGGTCGCTGAACCAGTTCCAGTCGTTAAACATCAGGATGTTCGGCCGCGCCAGCGCGCCGCAATGCGGGCAGCGCGGCAAGGCGCCCTTCCATTCGCACGCCTCGGCATCGATCTCGACCACCAGCTCGGTGGCCGGCCAGATCGCCGGCATGCAGGCCGCATTGCATTGCAGATGGTGAATCGAGCCGTGGCATTCCTCGATACGTTCCTCGGCAAAGCCGGCGCGCTGGAACTGGCCGTCGACATTGCTGGTGAAAATGAAGGCGCCCGCCGCCATGGCATCGGCGAAGCGGCGCAAGATCTGAAAGCCGGCGTGCGGCACGGTGTCGCGATACAGTTGCAGGCGGTGGCCGTAAAAGCCCCATGCGCGCAGCGGATCGCTGTCGAAGCCGGTGCCGTTGGCAATTTGCTGAAAGCGTATCTTGCCGCGCGCCAGTGCCGGATAGGCTTCCCAAAACCCGCTGTCGCCGCGAAAGTCGGGCAAGCCGGAATCGACGCCGATGCCGGCGCCGGCCGTAATCAACAGACTGTCGGCCCCGGCAATCCACTGCGCCGCGATGGCAACACGTTCGGTCAAACTCAATTGCTGTTGCATAGCCGTGTTCTGCTGTTCATTGGCGGCGGCGCTTCCGGTCACGCTTTTTTTACGCAAGCTGCCTGATCGTTAAAGCGCTGTACCCAGCGGATCAGCACGAACAGGATGCCCAGGAGCAGGGCCGCGCCAACCCACATGAACACTTCGTCGACCGACGGCGTCGCATCCTGGACCGGGAGCACGATCAGTTTGCGCACCATGACGATCATGGCAACTTCGATAAAAGTTTCAATTTCCAACTTGGTTTCTTGAAGATAGCGGATTTCAGCGGTAATCAGCGCTGAAATAGTCCACAGCAGCATCAAGGTACCGAGCGAGTGAAAAAAGCCATGGATCAGATTATGGGCACTGGCCGCTTCCCCGACTTCGAGCCAGAATAACCAGGTAAACATCAGCACCGAGGCAGCCAGTGCCACGCCAATGATGATATGGGCCAGGCCATTGAGCCAGAGCATGGCTTTGATGACGGCGCGATTGACGCTGCTAAGTTCTTTTGGAAAGTGTTCCATATTTTTTTTCTTAATTGATGTTGATTACGTAATTGTAAGAGCATCGGCAGCCACTGGGGGCGCCACCGACTAAATAAGTGGGGATTTGCACTGTGTCGCGGCGCCGATGCGGCAGTTTTTGCCGGCCCTGGCCGGCGCCTGTTTGAGCGTTACGGGCTTGTATGTTGACATTGTCTGCCTAGGCATATAATATCGCGCACTCGGTCTGGAGCCACGAATTGGATATCGACAGTAGTTTGCCCTGGAATAATATGCACAGCGGTGGTCTTGGCCACCTGCTGGCGCGCGCCCGTCTCGCTTACATGAATGAAATCGAGAAATTATTGGCGCCGCATAACATCACCTCGGCACAATTCATGATTGTGGTGGGCATCGTCCACCAGCGCGCGCGGACGCTGACCGAATTTTCCGCGTTTCTTGGCTACGATACCGGCGCCATGAAGCGTTTGCTCGACCGCATCGAAGACAAAGGCATCATCCGGCGCAGCCGCAGCAGCAGCGACCGTCGCACGGTGCATGTCGAACTGACGGCGGCTGGCACGGCCTTATATCCGAAAATCATCGAGGCCATCGATAGCGTCAGCGCCAAGTTGCTGAGCGGTTTCAGCGATGCCGAGGTTGCGCAGACCGAGAATTTGCTGTTGCGCCTGATTGTTAATGCAAACTCAACGAATGCAAACTCAGCGAATGCAAACTCAACGCAAATAATTGACGTCAACAATCAACGCTAACGTTTTTTTTAATTAAATACTTGCCTAGGCAGTTAAACTCCAAGGATTCCGATGCTCTGCCTGTCGTCCCTCTCATCAGCGCGCCTGCTGCCACTTCCTATGCGGCCGCTCAGGATGTCGTCGCTTCGCTCATTGTCGCTTCGCTCATTGTCGCTGCATGCATTGCTGGCGCTGGCCGCGCTGTGCGGCCTGAGTGCCTGCGTTTCCAGCAAGGGGCTGGCGCCGCTTGCCACAATCGATGACGGCCACGGTTTGACGGCTGCGGCGGCGGTGCGTGGCGTTGTCGTCACGCCGGCGGCGTGGCCGGCGCAGCAATGGTGGCGCCGTTATGGCGACCCGCAGCTCGACAGCCTGGTTGACGAGGCGCTGGCCGGCAATCCGACGATTCGCATCGCCGAGGCCCGCACGCGCCAGGCGGCGGCCGTCACGGCCTCATCCGAGACTGCCCTGATGCCGCAGGCCGGCGCCGCGCTGAAAAACAACCGGCAGCACTACAGCGCCAACAGCACCACCCCCAAGCCGCTGGCGGGAAACTGGGCCTGGGCCAACGATGTCGGCCTGAATTTTTCATACGAAGTCGATTTCTGGGGCAAGAATGCGGCGGCGCTGGCTGCCGCGGTCGGCCGCCAAAAGGCCAGCGAAGTCGAGCACCAGGCGGCGCGCATCATGCTCGAGGTCGGCGTCGCCCAGACTTATCTGAAGCTGGCACAGGCATACGCACAACTCGATCTGGCCGACATCAGCCTCGACCAGCGCCGGCAAATCGTCAAACTGACGCAGCAGCGCGTGGCCGCCCACCTCGATTCCGAACTCGATCTGAAACAGGCCGAGCTGGCACTGCCGCTGGCGCAGGCGCAAATCGTGGCCGCGCGTGAAAGCCTGTCGCTGCTGCGGGCCCAACTGGCGGCGCTGCTCGGTGCCGGTCCTGATCGCGGCGAGCGGCTGACGCGGCCGCAATTGCATGCGACTCCCGGCGTTGCCGTGCCGGCGACACTGCCCAGCGAACTGCTGGCGCGCCGTCCCGATGTCGTGGCCCAGCGCTGGCGCGTCGAAGCTCTGCGCAGCGAGATTGATGCGGCCAAGGCGCAGTTTTATCCGAGTATCAATTTGAATGCCATCGTCGGCATGCAAAGTCTCGGCTTCGATACCCTGCTCGACGGTTCCAGCCGCCTGCTCGGCGCCGCCTCGGCCTTGTCGCTGCCGGTCTTCGATGGCGGGCGTTTGCGCGCCAACCTGATGCTGCGCGACGCCGATTATGATGTCGCCGTCGAACAATACAACCAGACCCTGGTCGAGGCCATGCATGACGTCGTCAGCCAGTTGCTGTCGCTGCAATGGCTGCAGCAGCGCCGCAGCTTGCAGCAGCAAGCCTTGAGCACGGCGCGCCAGGCGCAGCAACTGGCGCTCAAACGCTACCGTTCGGGACTGGGCAATTATCTGCAGGTATTGAGCACCGATATCGCCGTGCTCGAACAGCAGCGCACGCAGATCGACCTCGATACCCGCGCTTATGACCTCGATATCGCGCTGGTGCGGGCGCTCGGTGGCGGCTACCAGTTGCCGCCGCCGTCATTGCCATCATCACCATCGGCAACGGCCTTGCCGGGCGGGCAGCCGTAAAAACGTGGCGCCGCGCCCTTACCTCATTTCCATCGATTGAATATTTCATGACTACAGCAGAAAATCCCTCTCCGGCGCCGGCTCCTGCGGCGCCCTCGGCCACCCGGCGCACGCGCCTGCTCGGCAGCGCCGGCATCGCCATCGGCCTGGTCTTGCTCGGCGTCGGCGCCGCCATTCATCTGGCGGTCGAGGAGCGCAACGATGAAGTGACAGAAGACGCTTATGTGGAAGGCAATATAGTCCAGGTTACGCCGCAGCTGAGCGGCAGCGTGACCATGATCGCAGCCGACAACACCGATTATGTGCAGGCCGGCCAGGTGCTGGTGCAGCTCAATCCGGTCGATGCCAGGCTGGCGCTCGAGCGGGCCGAGTCGCAGCTGGCAAAGGCCGTGCGCCAGGTGCGGGCGCAATTTGCGACTTCGACCCAGATGCAGGCCAGCGTCGTGCTGCGCCAGGCCGATCTGGCGCGGGTCGAGGCCGACTTGCAGCGGCGCCGGCAATTGGCCGGCAGCGGCGCCATCGCCGGCGAAGACGTGGTGCATGCCGAAGACGCCGTCAAAAACGCGCGTGCGGCGCTGACGGTGGCGGCCCAGCAGTCACTGGGCGCACAGGCGATGGTCGATGGCACCGGCATTGCCGATCATCCCGAGGTGCAAAATGCGATTGCCCAGCTGCGTGATGCCTATGTAGCCAACGCCCGCACGGTATTGCGGGCGCCGGTCAGCGGCGTGGTCGGCAAGCGCAACGTCCAGCTCGGCCAGCGGGTCGCCGCCGGCAGCGTGCTGATGGTGGTGGTGCCGCCCGGGCAGATGTGGGTCAGCGCCAATTTCAAGGAATCGCAATTGCGCCACATCCGCATCGGCCAGCCGGTGCAATTGAGCGCCGACGCCTATGGCAGCTCGGTGCTCTATCACGGCCGGGTGGTGGGACAGGATGCCGGTACCGGCAGCGCGTTTTCGCTGATGCCGGCGCAAAATGCCAGCGGCAACTGGATCAAGGTCGTGCAGCGGGTGCCGGTGCGGGTGGCGCTCGATGCCGGCGAGCTGGCGGCCCATCCCCTGACGCTTGGCCTGTCGATGCGGGCCAGCGTCGATACCAGCGACCGCAAGGGCGTACTGGCCCGTTACAAGGTCAATCCGGCGCCGCAGTTGCGCACCGCCGTGTTCGACCGCGAGCTCGAACAGGCCGATCAGATGGTCCGGAAAATCATCGCCGCCAGCCTCGGGCGCGATGTGCACGGCAGCGCCGATTCCCGGCGCCCGGCGCCGTCCTCCGCGGCACCCTCCCCTCTCGCCTCGCTGGCCGGCGGGCATTGAGGTGAAGCCGCAGCGCCACCCACGGCAGAACACACTGCTGACGACGATTTTCATCCTCAACCTGATCGAGTTCCTGCAGTCGGGCATGATCGCCTTCGGCGCCGGCCCGATCATGGGCGAAATCAGCGCGTCGCCCGAACAGTTCAGCCTGGCCACCACGGTCTATGCCAGTTTTGCCATCGGCGTCATCGCCATGCAGCGCTGGCTGATCGAAAGGCTCGGCTGGCGCGCCTTCATCCAGGCTTCGATCGCCGTCTATCTGGTGGGCGCCGCGATTTGCGCCGGCAGTGCCGACTTCGACCAGTTCCTGGCCGGGCGCGCCGTCATGGGCCTGGGCGGCGCCGCCTTCATGACCAGCGCGCGCCTGATGATCAATCTGCTGCCGCCGAGCCCGGCGCGGCTGCTGGGGATCAAGGTATTCGCCAGCGCGCTCTTCATCGGCAATGCCCTGGCGCCATGGCTGGCTTCGATCATCATCGGCCAGGAACGCTGGCACGCCATTTTTGTCGTGCTGGGAGCGCTGGCGCTGCTGGCGGCCATCCTGGCCTCATTTTGCCTGCGGACGATGCGCGTGCCGCCGGCCAGGCGCACGCTCGGTCATCCGGTCATGGTCTTGTGCATGGCCGGCGGCAGCTTTCTGTGCCTGTTCGCGCTGCAGCGCGCCACTTACGATTTTTATGCCGGCGCCACGCCGCAATTGCTGGCGCTGGCGGTCGGCGCCCTGGCCCTGGCATACTTCATCCATCATCAATATGGCCATGCCAATCCGGTGCTGGTCGTGCGGCGCCTGATTCAGGCACGCTTTTTCACCGGCATCGGCGTGTTTACGGTCTGCTATTTTGTCTTGGGCGCCAATAGCTATATGTTGCCGGCCCTGATGCAGCGCGCGCTCGGCTTTCCATGGATTGTGGTCGGCCAGGTGCAGGCCGCCGGCTTGATCGTGGCGCTGCCGGCCTTTTTCCTGATGATGCATGTGCTGCGGGTCGTGCCGCGCCCCAAAAAGTTTTTCGTCATCGGCTTTTGCGCGCTGGGCCTGTTCGGCTGGCATCTGGCCCACATCAGCGAACAAGCCGATCTGTGGCGCGATGTGATGCCGGCCATTGCCGGCTACGGCATTTTCATTGCGCTGGTCATGTCGACCGCCGCCATGCATACCTTTAGCGGGCTGATGCACGATGAACTGGCGTTTTCGCACGCGCAGCAGGCAAAAAACATGCTGTCGCAATTTGGTCTCGGACTCGGTTCGGCCTGCGCCGCGCTGGGCTTGCAATGGCGTTTCGCCGAGCATTACGGCGTCTTGAACGAACGCTTTTCGGCGGGCCAGGCCGCGTATGAGCAGGCGCTGGGGCAATTGAGCACGCAGCTGAATACGCAGCTGGGCGCGTCGGCGGCGTCGGCGCCGCTGGCACTGGCACAACTGAGCCAGATGCTGAACCAGCAGGCGAACCTGCTGGCCAGTCTCGACTATTTCTGGTTTATCGTCGGCCTGGCGCTGTTCGGCGCCATCGTCATGTGGCTGCAGCGCGTGATTGAGTAAGGATGTGGATGTCGGTGCCCATGAAGGCGCCGATGACGGCGCCAATGACGGTTCATCCGACTTCGTTTTCGAGCGCGCCAAGGTTGCCGATCTCGATCCGCATGCGGTCGCCGCTGCGCAGAAAGCGCGGCGGCGTGAAGCCGATGCCGACGCCGGCCGGCGTGCCGGTGGCGATGATGTCGCCCTCCTTTAATTCGATGCCCGCCGAAATGCATGCGATCAGGGTCGGGATATCGAAAATCAGTTGCGAGGTATTGCTGTCCTGCCGCAGTTCGTCATTGATCCAGCAGCGTACCGACAGGTTGCCGACCTCGACTTCGTCGGCGCTGACGGCATACGGCCCCATCGGGCAAAAACCATCGAGCGATTTCCCGAGAAACCACTGGCGATGGCGTTTTTGCAGGTCGCGCGCCGTGAAATCGTTAATCATGGTGTAGCCCCAGACGTGCTGCCAGGCGTCGGCCTTGCTGATATTGATGCCGGGCTTGCCGATGATGACGGCCAGTTCGGCTTCGTAATCGAGCTCTTTGGTCACCCCGGGATGACTGGGCACTTTGGCGCCGCTGCCGATGACGGCGCTGGCCGGCTTGGTGAAAATGACGGGCGCTTCGGGGGCATGTTCGGCCGCATTGGCGCCGGTGTCGAAGCCGGACTTGCTGAATTCGGCCGCGTGCTCGTGGTAGTTTTTACCGACGCAAAAGATGTTGCGGCGCGGCGCGGGAATCGGCGCCAGCAGCTGCGCGTCGCGCAAGGGACGGCCGGCGCCCTTCCTGGCTTGCAACTGGAGAAACAGCAAAGGACGCAGTTGCGCATATTGTTGTACCAATTGGACCATGTCGCCGTCAAAACCGGGCACCAGTTCCGACACGGGCCAGAATACCTCTTGCGCGGCATCGACCAGCGCGACCTGTTGTTTTTCTTGATAATTCAATGTTGCAAATTTCATTTTTGTCCCCGAAAAGCTAAGATTGAATAAGTCCGGCAAGAAAAACTGTAGCATTGATCGTAGACCAAAACAAGAATTGGGCTAAAATAACAAACCAATTGGTATCGGTGTGTGCACGGGCCTTTGCCCAGGCCTGTCAGAGAAAACCACATGAAAACAGACAAATCATTAAACCCCAGCGCGTCGGAGCCGGCATTCAATCCCGGTCCCGCAGCTGCGCCGCTGGCGGTGCGGGCTAGCGGGGCCAAGGCGCTGGCGCGGCATTTGAGCGAGGCGATCGCCAAAGGGGTATTGCCGAGCGGTTTCAAGCTGGCGTCCGAACGCGTCCTGGCCGAGCAGTTCCAGGCTTCGCGTGGTTCGGTGCGGCGCGTCTTGAGCGACTTGAAGCAGCGCGGCCTGATCACGCAAGCAGTCGGCAGCGGCACTTTTGTCGCCGCCGCCGCAGACGGCACGTCTGAGGACGCCGTGGCCCAGGTCAGCCCGGCCGAATTGATGGCCGGCCGCATCCTGATCGAGCCATTGCTGCCGGCCCTGATCGTGCAGCACGCCACGCGCGCCGATTTCGCCCGCATGGCCGAATGCCTGCTGGCCGCGGAAGCAGCCGCCAGCATCGAAGAATTCGAGCAATGGGACGGCGCGCTGCATCAGGCGCTGGCCGAAGCGACGCACAATAAATTCATCTTGCAAGTGATGGCGCTGGCCAGCCGCGTGCGCGAACAAGGCGAATGGGGCCGCCTGAAGCGCGATTCGATGACGGCCGAGCGGCGCCGGCGCTACCAGGAGCAGCACCGCCAGATCGTCGCCGCGTTGCAAGACCGCGATGAAGAAAAAGCACGCCTGCTACTGAAGCAGCATCTGCTGCAGATTCAGCAAAATCTGTTTTCGCGCTAGAGCGCGGGCAATGCGCCCGCCCGGCGGCGCTTATGGGCGCAGCTTGAGCCCGCTTAGTCTGCAACCAGGCCGGCAACCAGGCCGGCAACCAGGCCGGCAATCAGGCCGGCAATGTGGCGCCGGGTGCGGCCTCGCCTTTGGCACAATGTTTGCTTGTTGACTGGCAATGAAGAAATCACTGCCCATTTGTTGCCACACAGGCCGCGCGGACCCCGCATATATGTCGACTTTTCGCCATTTTTGCCGGATGCCGACAATCGCATGCCGGCGCGGACCGCCCGTGGTGCAGCTTTTGGGTCCGCTTTTGGGTCCGCTTCTGGGTCCGCTTCTGGGTCCGCTTCTGGGGCAGCTCATGACCCCTGCAGCGGCAAGCTGCCGTGTGCTTGCCGCAATCGGGACCGTCCTGTATCGCGGTTCAGAGCGGGACGCCGAGCATGACCTGGCCAGCCTTGAACAAAGCCACCACCGGCATGCCGTCGCGCAGCTCCATCTCGGCGACGGCGTCGTTGGTCACCGTGGCGATGACCACGGCGCCGCCGGGCAAGGCGACGTTGACTTGCGAATTGACGGCCCCTTTGGCGACGTGGCTGACGCTGCCATGCAGCTGGTTGCGGGCGCTGAAGCGGTATTCGGGCGTACCGCTCAGCAGCGTGACGGACGGCGCCTTGATCACGGCGACGGCCTCTTTGCCGAGCGCCAGCGCCAGCGATTTGACGCTGGTGTCGGTCAGGACTGCAACGATTTTGTCGCCGCCGGCAATCGTGATTTCGACTTCGGCATTGATCGGGCCTTCCTTGATGGCACTGACCGTCCCCTTGAATACGTTTCTGGCGCTGATAGACATTGCGAGATTTCCTTTTCGGATGAGAGAGCGTGGTGTTGCGAGAAGAATCAAAGCATGAGAGTCAAGCCCATACTAGCCAGAACCGCTATAGCCTTGCAAGCACAGCGCCGCAAGCGAGGCTTGCCGCCGACCGGGCCGGACGGCCGGGCGCAGCGCGGGCTTTTGTTGAAATTGATTGATTTTTTATCGAAGGAGTGTGCGATGACTTCATGCCGCCTGCTGGCGCCCCTGCTGCCTTGCCTGTCTCTGCTGCTTGCGATGCTGGCCACCACAGGCGCGGCCCGCGCCGATGAAGTGGCGGTGGCGGTGGCCGCCAATTTCACCGCGCCGATGCAAAAAATCGCCGCCGAATTCGAAAAGGATAGCGGTCACAAAATTCTGGCGTCTTACGGCTCGACCGGAAAATTTTATGCGCAGATCAAAAATGGCGCGCCGTTCGAGGTCTTGCTGACGGCCGACGATGAAACGCCGGCCCGGCTGATCAAGGAAAATGCCGCCGTGGCCGGTACGGCGTTCACCTATGCCATCGGCAAGCTGGTGTTGTGGTCTGCCAGTCCGGCCGTGGTCGACGCCAAGGGCGAAGTCTTGAAACGCGGCCGCTTCGATCACATCAGCGTGGCCAATCCCAAGCTGGCGCCGTATGGCGCGGCCGGGGTGCAGGTGATGAAGACGCTCGGCGTCTACGACAGTTTGCAAGGCAAGATCGTGACGGCCGAAAACATCACGCAAGCGCATCAATTCATCAGCAGCGGCAATTGCCTGCTCGGTTTCGTCGCCCTCTCGCAAGTCCTCAAGGATGGCAAGATCGAGGGTTCGGCCTGGCTGGTGCCGGCCGGCCTGTATACGCCGATCCGCCAGGATGCCGTGATCCTGAACAAGGGGAAAGGCAAGCCGGCGGCCGAGGCCCTGCTCAAGTATTTAAAGGGCGCCAAGGCAAAAACCATTATCGAGTCCTTCGGTTACACCTTATCATCGTCCTGAGCCGGTTTTTCGACGCACAGCACCCGATATCGATTTTTTGCAGGATGCCCACATATGCACATTGCGATTGCCACCAAAAACCACTGGCGCACCGTTTCCGGTCACGCCGGCCAGAACCGCGAATGGCTGTTGTTCGATTGCCAGCCGGGCCAGCCGATTCCGGCGCCGCGCCGCATCGTCCTGACGCGCGAACAATTGCCGCATCATTTCAAGGACGACGGCCCCCATCCCCTGCATGGCGTGCAGATTATGCTTGCCGCCAGCGCCGGCGACGGCTATCTGCGTCATATGCAAAAATGGGGCACGCAAGTCTTGTTGACCGGCGAGACCGAGCCGCTGGCCGCGCTGCGGAAAGTCCTGGCCGGCGAAGCGCAGCCTGGCCGGCGCTTAGACCTGACGACCGTCTTGTGCAAAATGCGCGACCTGTTTTCGCCGCATCGGGCAGCGCGCTGACATGCTGGTTCTCGACGATAATGCGCTCTACCGGCTGCTCAATGACGATATCGGCGGCGGTGATCTGACAACCGAAGCGCTGGGCATCGGCAGGCAGGCTGCGCGGCTCGAATTCCGGGCCCGCCAGGGCATGACGGTATGCGCCAGCGAAGAGGCGCAGCGCCTGTTCGAACTGGCCGGCGCCGTTTGCCAGCTGCGGCTCGGCTCGGGCGCGCGGGCCGAAGCCGGCGAAATGATTTTGTGGGCCCAGGGCGGCGCCGCCAGCCTGCACCGCGCCTGGAAAACCGCGCAGACCATGGTCGAATGGGCCAGCGGCATTGCCAGCGCGAGCCGGGCGCTGGTGATGGTGGCGGCCGGCGTGCCGGTGGCCTGCACGCGCAAGAATGTGCCGGGCACCAAAGCGCTGTCGATCAAGGCGGTCAAGGCCGGCGGCGCCATCATGCACAGGCTCGGCCTGGCCGATAGCGTGCTGCTGTTTGCCGAGCACCGCCTGTATCTCGACGAATCGCCGGAAGATACCATCGGTCGCCTGCGCCGCACGCAGCCGGAACGGAAAATCGTGGTTGAAGTGGCCGATCCGCAGGAGGCGCAGCGCTGGGCCGGGGCCGGCGCCGATATTTTGCAGCTCGAAAAATTCACGCCGGCCGCCGTCCATGCCTGCCGCTGCCAGCTTGAGCTGGCAGCGAACCGGCGGCGGCCGTTGCTGGCCGCGGCCGGCGGCATCGGCATCGCCAATCTCGCCGATTACGTCGCCGCCGGTGCCGAATTGCTCGTCACTTCCGCACCCTACAGTGCGACGCCGCGCGATGTGCAAGTCGTTTTTTTTAATTGATTTAAATCCATTCTGAACGATGCCGGGCAACCGCTGCCGGGCGTCGCCGGAGCGACTCTTTAGACTCTTTATGCTGCAGACATCCGATATCGCCGCCATCGTGCTGACCGCCAAGCTGGCGGCGCTGAGCACCGTGATTTTGCTGTTGATCGGCACCCCGCTCGCCTGGTGGCTGGCGCGTTCGCCGTCGCGCCTGAAAAGCATCGCCGGCGCGCTGGTGACGCTGCCGCTGGTGCTGCCGCCGGCCGTCATCGGCTTTTACCTGCTGGTGCTGATGGGGCCGCACGGTCCGCTCGGACGGCTCACGCAGGCGCTGGGCCTGGGCCTGCTGCCGTTTACTTTTTCAGGTCTGGTGCTCGCTTCCGTGATCTATTCCATGCCGTTTGTCGTGCAGCCCTTGCAGCAAGCCTTTGCCGCCCTTGGCGAGGGCCCGCTGGAAGCGGCGGCGACCTTGCGCGCAGCGCCGCTCGACACCTTTTTCAGCGTGGTGCTGCCGCTGGCGCGGCCCGGCATGATGACTGCCGCCGTGCTCGGCTTTGCCCACACGATTGGCGAATTCGGCGTCGTGCTGATGATAGGCGGCAATATTCCGGGGCGTACCGAAGTGCTGTCGATGGCGATCTACAACCATGTCGAAGCGCTCGAATACGCGAATGCCCACTGGCTGGCCGGCGGCATGCTGTGCTTTTCCTTTCTCATCTTATTCGTGCTGTACCAGCGCGGCTGGAATCGTCCCGCATGAGCTTGCAGATCCGCTTTGCATTGCAGCATCCGGGCTTTGCGCTCGAGGTCGATCTCGAACTGCCGGGCAGCGGCATCTCGGTGCTGTTCGGGCCTTCCGGCTGCGGCAAGACCTCGCTGCTGCGCTGCATCGCCGGCCTGAACCGCGCCAGCGGCGGTCGCCTGCTTGTCAATGGCGTCACCTGGCAAGACGAGGCCCGTTTCATGCCCGTGCATCGTCGTCCGCTCGGCTATGTTTTTCAGGACGCCAATCTGTTTGCGCATCTGAGCATTCGCGCCAATCTGCTGTTCGGCCAGTCGCGCATCGCCGCCGCCGAGCGCCGCGTCGAATTCGAGCGCGCCGTCGAACTGCTCGGCATCGGCCATCTGCTGCAGCGAAGCCCGGCCGGGCTGTCGGGCGGCGAACGGCAGCGCGTGGCGATTGCGCGCGCGCTGCTGACCAGCCCGCGCCTGTTGTTGATGGATGAGCCGCTGGCCGCGCTCGACGCCGCCCGCAAGAATGAGTTTCTGCCCTATCTCGAACGGCTGCATCGCGAGCTCGACATTCCCGTCATTTACGTCACCCATGCGGCCGACGAGGTGGCGCGGCTGGCCGATCATATCGTCATCATGGAACATGGACGGGCGCTGGCCAGCGGCCCTTTGACCGCCACCCTGGCCCGGCTCGACTTGCCGATCCGCCTCGGCGAAGAGGCCGGCGTGGTGCTCGACGCCGTAGTCGCCGAGCGCGACCTGGCCTGGCATCTGGCGCGCGTCGAATTTGCCGGCGGCAGTCTGTGGGTGCGCGACGGCGGCCAAGCGCCCGGCGCGGCCGTGCGGGTCCGCATCCTGGCGCGCGACGTCAGCATTGCGCTGGCCCCGGCCGCCAATACCAGCATCTTGAACAGCTTGCGGGCCGAGGTGCTGCAGCTGGCCGACGACAGCCATCCGGCGCTGTCCCTGCTGCGGCTGCAGATCGGTGCATCGCCGCTATTGGCGCGCATGACGCGGCGCTCGGCCGCCGCACTGGCGCTGGAACCGGGCAAGGCGGTGTGGGTGCAGATCAAGGCCGTCGCCCTGATCGGCTAGTGCTGCAGGGCCGGCATCGCCGTGTCCCCGGCCGTATTTCATCGGCCGGCCTGCCGACGGCCGCCCATTCGTGCAGTCGCCCATTCGTGCAGTTGCTCAACTGCTCAACTGCTCAGTCACTCAGCTGCCGCACCTCGATCGATTGCAGCCATTTGACATGGCGCGGGCCGGTGCGCAGATCCTTGGTAGAGACCATGGCGATCCGCCCTTCGTCATCCCCGAGCGGCTGGCCGTCCTTTTCATAAAACACCATGACGCCCTCGCCGACCGGCGAATTGAACACTTCGGTCCACGAATAGACGACTTTGTAGCCGTCGCTGGCGCCGGCGATGATGATCATTTTCTTGGTGTCGTTATGCCCTGGCGCGACCACCACGGCCTTGTCGAGAATTTCGCGCAGCGTCACGCCTTTGAAATGCTCGAGCTTGCCCATGTTGGCGCCGCTCTGGCAAATCAGCGGCACGTTGTCCATCGCCATCGGGCTCAGTTTGCGCAAGTCGTCCACCGATAGCGTCAGCGGGTGCTCGACCGCGCCCTTGACGCTGACGCTGGTGGTGACGAAGCGGGCGGTGCCATCGGCCGCCTCGGCATGGCCGGCGGCGCCGGCCGGGTTCAGCAAGGCAAAGGCGAGCAGCGCGGTAATGCTGCGGATAAGCTTGATCATGATTACTCCTGGTTGTGGTAGCGGTGGTTTAGGTGTTTTGTCTCTTCAGTTACACGCATGCGCACTCCTGGGCGGGCATCGCCGGCGATGACGGCGATGCCCGCCATGCGCCGTCAAAATTGATAATTGGCGTTGAGCGACCAGCTGCGGCCGGCGCTCGGGAAACCGTCCGCCAGCGCATAACTGCGGTCGGTCACATTGTTGACGCCGAGATCGAAGCTCAGCGCACGGCTGGCTTTGTAGATGGCCTTCAGGTTCAAGGTGGTAAAGCCGTGCAATTGCAGCGTATTCGAGGCCCAGCGCGCGCTGTTGTATTCGATGAACGCGAGCGTGTCGATGCCGCCTCCCGCATGCAGCAAGGCATGCGCGGTGGCCTTGTATTGCGGGATGTCGGTGACCTTGGTGGTCGGGTCGCTGACATTGTCGAGCTGCGTATAGGTGTAGTTGCTGCCCAATTCGAGCCGCGTGCCGAACTTGCCGCTGGCGCTCAGCTCTATGCCCTGCATGCGGACCTGGCCGATATTTTGCATTTGCGATTTGGTGCCGGCCACATTGGCCACCGACTGGATCTTGTCGCTGATGTCGCTGACAAAAAACGCCGCTTCCAGCTTGGCGTCGGCACTCGGCCAGGCCTGGTAGCCTATTTCATAGTTGCTCGCCTTTTCCGGTTTCAGTCCGGGGTTTTCGATATAGGTGCCGAGGCGTTGCGAATAGCGGTCCTTGAGCGTCGGCAGGCGCGTCTTGCGCGCGACCGTCGCGTAGATGCGGGTGCCGCTGCTTGGATCGTAGAACAGGCCGGCCTGGGCGTCATTGCCGCCCTTGGTGCCCGGCAGCGAATAGGCGTTGCCCGAGCTGTACACGGTATCGGGCCGCAATTCGTTGCGGGCCGCGCCCAGTGTCAGCTTGAGCTTGTCGGCCAGTTCGATATTGTCTTCGATACCGAGCGAAAACAGCGTGTCTGAAAACAGTGCCGTGGTGCTGTTCTGGCCATCGGTCTCGACATGTTCATCATGTTTGTAATGCGCCACCACTTGCAGTGAATTGGCGCCGATGCGCTGCGACTGCAGTTCGATCGAACCGCCGTTGGTGCGGTCGTTATAGATGCTGCGCCCGGTAGTGACGCTGGCGCTGCCGCTGCTTTTCAGTGTCGTATAGCTGGCGTCGGTATAGGTATCGACTTCGTTGGCGTAGCGGTCGTGGTACAGGCGCACTTTGAGGCGTTCGAACTGGCCGAGCGCGGTGCTCGAGACGAAATACAGGCTTTGCTTGTCCCAGTAAGGCCATTTCCAGTAACGCGCAACCGACGGCTCGGTCGACGGCGGCTGGCCCTTCTCGCCATCCTGGCGGTAAAAACTCAGCGCATATTCATCGCCGGCGACCGGCGTCAGGCCAAGCTTGAGCGAGACCTTGCTGTCGCGCCGGCGGTCGTTGTTGCGCAAGCCGCCGTCTTCGGAGGCGGTCGGCAGGTAACTCGACGACATCGGCATGCCATCGTCAGCCAGATAGGAAACCCCGGTCTGGATATACCACAGCCCCTGGTTGCTGCCGAGATTGGCCGCGCCGCGCTGTTCGCGGCCCGAGCCGACGCCGAGCGAGGCGTCGCCTTCGAGCGCTGCGCGCGGCTTGCGTGAAATCAGATTGATGGCGCCGCCCAGCGTGTTGGGGCCGTAAGCGATCGAGCTGAAGCCCTTGGCGACCTGGATTGCCGCCAGATCCGCGGTGGCAAAGCGGTTGAAGTCGACGTAGCCGTCGTACGGCACATAGACCGGAATGCCATCGATAAACAGCGGAACCTGGCGCGCATCATAGCCGCGCACGGTAATGGTTTTTTCATTGCGCACATTGTTCGACATCGTCACGCCCGGCAGCAGATTGAGGGCATCGCCGATATTGTCGCGGCTGTACAGCTGCATCTCTTCGCGCGAGACGACGGTGCCGACTTGCTCGCTGCGCACTTCGCCGGTGGCGCTGCGCTGGCCGAGCACGGTCACGCTGCCGAGCTCGAACGGGGTCGCTTCGGTGCCGTCGCCGGCCTGGGCTGCTGCCGGGGCAATAATCAGCATGAAGGCGCCGGCCAGGGCGTGGCGGCGCGGATGGCCGGTCGCTGCGTATCGATTCGATGTCATGGTCAGTATCCTGTTAAAGAGCGCAATAGCCTTGTGTATATAGCGACATGCCTGCAGGCGCCGACGGCGCGTGACTGGGCAATTTGCGCAGAAATTTCGTGGGGAATTAGCCGGAAATTTACCTGGAAATAGTTATATAAAACGAAATATACATGTGTATATAGCGAAATTCCAAGCACTTCTTTCGGGCGGTAAAGATCAAAACATGGGGGAACTGAGGGGGAAACCGGGCGCCGTTGCCGCGCGGCCGGGGTATGGGCGCCATTTCGCCGTCACTTGGCGGCCAATTGCCGGCACTTAGCGGCCAAATAGCAGCCTGATGAACTGTGATAAAAACACCACAGCATGCAGCGCGACGAGCGTTTGCGCCAGATAGTGAAATACGTGATTACGGCAGTTCTTCGCACATTTCCAGACGCAGATCCAGGCAAATGAAAAATAGACGAGACTGGTGGTAGCGATGATCAAGGGAATGTTGGCAATCCCCGGCGTATGCTGCATGCGGAATAAAAACAGCGACGATAATTTGATATTGAGGGTGCCGAGGCAGAAGGCACCGACAATGAAAATACCCCAAAATGCTTTCCACAATGGTTTCTCGCCAGAAAGGTAGGCGGCGGCCAGATGGCGGTGGATGGTGGTCGGCATCATCAACAGGCTTTCAGGCTGAGTGCAACACGAAATTATGTTCGGCTCGATTTTAGACTGAATTTAAAGACAAATATAGCAATAATGTCGTAACTCGCTGTATTTTATTAGTTAAAACGATTATGAATCAAGCATTCGTGTTGCTTCTTTGCATTTTTTTACCGATCTGTCTGCTTAGCGCACGATAAAATGCAAGCCGCCGGCAAATACGGCATACAGCAAGCCGAAGATGCTGATTTTTTTCGCCGTCAGCGCTTCCCGCTTCAACAAGTAAAACAGGCCGCCGATCGACAGCATCGTGACCAGCGCCGCCCAGGCCAGCGCCGGCTCGAGCAGCCATGGCGTAAAGAAGATGCCCAGTGCGCTCGGGATGGTGGCCTGAATCATCATTGAGCCGCTGATATTGGCCAGAGCCAGCGTCTGCTTGCCCTGACGAACCCAGATCACGGCATTCAATATCTCAGGCAGTTCGGTGGCGATCGGGCTGAGCAGCAAGGCGACCAGTTGCGGCCGCAGACCGAGCATGGGCCCGATGGCTTCGATCTGGTGCACGAAAAATTGCGAACTGAAAAAAATCACGACCAGCGCCGCCCCGGTTTGCAGCAAGCTCCAGACTTTCGATGGATTGCGCTCGTGCGGCCGGCATTTCAAGGCTTCGAGTTCATCGTCAGCCTCGCCCTCGTCCGCTGTATTTAATTCCTGATAGACATAAGCGGCATAGGCCAGCAGAAAAAATACGCCGAGCCATGGTTTATAGGCAAAGGCAAGCAGGCCAAGCCCGGCTTTCAGCGCAAAAATAATCATGAACCATTTCTGGTCGCTGGTCAGGCGCCGGCCGGCCGCGGGCGACAACAGCGGGCCGCTTTGCCTGGCTTTGTGCGCCAGCAAGGCCCAGCCGACTACCGCATAGGCGATGGTGGCCAGCACCAGAGGGCCGCCAATGGCGGCGCCGACGCCGATTTCGCGTTGCGCGGCGTCGCGTCCAAAGATGACCGCGACAAAGGTGACCACGCTTTCGGGCAAGGCGGTGCCGAAGGCGGCCAGCACGGTGCCGGTGGCATTGCGCGAAACGCCGAACTGCTTGCCGACCCATTCGATACCGTTGACGAAATATTCGCAGGAAAAGTAAATCAAAAGCGCCGACAACAACAGGAAAAACACGGTCAGAAGCATGTCGCCTCCTCGCATGAGAGACAAGGATAGAGACAAGGATAGAGACAAGGATGCGAGCGGCCCCGGCAGCAGCGGCTCAAAGCAGAAAGGGATTGGTGGAACATGCTGTATTTCGGGGGCCGGACACGCAAGCAATGGCATCCCGACTTGGTCCGGCCCCGGAAAAAGTCATCGATACCATAGGTCTTGCCGAACAGATTTGTCGCGTACGCCACGGTCTTTGGACCAAGTATGTTGACGCACGCACCGCGCAGATTGCGCAGCAGGCTACTCCCCTAAGGAAGCCGTGATTGTAAGCGATAGCCTGCAGCTATGCAATGACCGGCAATTTTCTGCCCAGCTCTTGCACGCCGCCAGCCCGGTCCGGGCGCGCCATCGCCGGCTTTGGTGTGATGCGCGGACGATGATGGGCCAGGCAGCGCCTATACTGAGATGCCGGGGCGGCGCCATGCGGCCATGCTGAATATGGCGTTGGAGTAATGCTGTATGCAATATTGCTGTATGCAATATTGCTGTATGCAATATTGAAATATTATTTGCACGAAGCCTGACCGGCACGATTCATCAATCTTGCTTGCAGATTGCATTTGTTTTGCCGTCCGTTTCGCGTGCGGCCAGCCGGAGATAGGCCATGAAGATCGCCGTATTCAGTTCCCAGCCCTACGATTGCCGCTTTCTTGATGAGGCGCAATTGCGCTTTGCGGCATCGCGCGATATCGAACTCGTCTATCACACCGAGTCGCTGTCGCTGCAATCGGTGCCGCTGGCGCAGGATTGCAGCGGCGTCTGCGTGTTCGTCAACGATGTCCTCGACCGCGCCGTGCTGGAAGCGCTGGCCCGGCTCGGCGTGAAGGCCGTACTGATGCGCTGCACCGGCTTTAATAATCTCGACATTGCTGCCGCCGCACGTCTGGCGCTGTTTGTCGCCCGCGTGCCGGCTTATTCGCCGGAAGCCGTCGCTGAGCATACGCTGGCCCTGCTCCTGACCTTGAACCGCCACACGCACCGCGCTTATGCCCGTGTGCGCGAAGGTAATTTCGCACTCGATGGCTTGCTCGGCAGCACGCTGCATGGCAAGACAGTGGGCCTGATCGGCACCGGCAAGATCGGACTGGCAACGGCCCGCATTTTCCGCGGCTTCGGTTGCCAGGTGCTCGGCTACGATCCTTTCGTGTCGCCGGCCTTTGCCGCTTACGGCACGCTGGTCGCGTTGCCGCAACTGTTGCGCCAATCCGATATCGTGTCGCTGCATTGTCCGCTGCTCGACAGCACCCGCCACATGATCGATGCGGCGGCGCTGGCGCAGATGAAGCCCGGCGCCATGCTGGTCAACACATCGCGCGGAGCGCTGATCGATACGCGCGCCGTGATTGCCGCGCTGAAGTCGCATCAGCTCGGCGCGCTGGCGATCGATGTCTATGAACAGGAGAGCGAACTGTTTTTTCACGACCGCTCATCGGACATCATCGAGGACGATGTGTTTCAACGCTTGATCACGTTTCCGAATGTGCTGGTGACCGGCCATCAGGGATTTTTCACGACCGAGGCGATGCGCGAGATCGCCGAGACCGTCTTCGAGAACCTGGCCTGCTTTCTCGACGGTTCGGCCTGCGCCTGTCTGGTGCCGGGAACCGAGGCCGTCTTGCATTGAAGCCCGTGACAATTTTATGCGGCGGCGCCAAAATCGGTTGACTTCTGGCTCATCGGCATTTACATTTGCGGGGTTTTCATTTTGTGGAGCCCCTCAATGGGCAGTTATTCAGGTAACAGTAGTGGCTGGCTTTGCGCCGGCGCCGCTCTGGCCAGATAACGCAGTTTTGCACTGCCGTCATCTTGCCCTGTGCGGATGATGGCGTCGCTTCAGTTTTCGACAATTTCCGGATTGTCCGACGCTTTGTAATTTCCCTTTATTGCGAACGTATTTGCGAACGCCCATGGCGAACGCTTGTTTCGAACGCTTATTTCGAACGCTTATTGCGAACGGCAGCGCGGCCGCCATGACTGCGGCGCGGCGGTCATGGCGCAGTCACGGGAACTTGTTACGATAGTCCATCAGCATCGCTACGCCTCAAGTTATAAACAATCATGCTGCGCCGTATTGGCGCTACTTATTGATCCGGGTCCTTGTTCCACGGTCCCGCCTCTTGTCGCGGCTAAATTGCGGCTAAGTTGCAGCCAAATTGCGGCCAAGTTGCAAGCTAATTGTGAGCTAATAGCGAGTTAAATTAAATATGAATCAATTACACCAGGCGGCGCCGACCGCCGGCGGCGTTCATCCGGCCAAGCGCTGGCTAGAAAAACTGGGCCCGGGCCTGATCACCGGCGCCGCCGATGACGATCCGAGCGGCATTGCGACCTATTCGCAAGCGGGCGCGCAATTTGGCCTCAATATGCTGTGGACCATGTTTTTTACCTATCCTTTAATGGTGGGCATCCAGGTCGTCAGCGCGCGCATCGGCCGCGTGACCGGCAAAGGGCTGGCCGGCAATATCCGCGCGCATTTTCCGCCTTATCTGCTGTATCTGGTGGTCAGCCTGCTCTTGATCGCCAATACCATCAATATCGCCGCCGATGTCTCGGCCATGGGCGATGCCCTGGCCTTGCTGGTCGGCGGTCCGCAGCGCCTGTATGCCGCCGCTTTTGGCCTGGTGTCGCTGCTGCTGCAGATCTTTATCCCGTATCGCAAATACGTGGGAATCTTGAAATGGCTGACGCTGACCCTGCTGGCCTATGTCGGCATTGTTTTCGCGGTCTCGATTTCATGGCCGCAGGTGGCCGGCGCACTGCTGATGCCAAAACTGAGCTGGAATGCGGCCACCATCACGACCATCGTGGCGGTATTCGGCACCACCATCAGTCCCTATCTGTTCTTTTGGCAGGCGTCGCAGGAAGTCGAAGAAATGGATGCCAATCCGCAGCGCCGGCCGCTGCTGGCGGCACCGGAACAGGCGCGCGCCAGTTTTCGGCGGATTAAGATCGATACCTATGTCGGCATGGGATTTTCGAATCTGGTGGCGTTTTTCATCATCCTGACCACGGCCGTCACGCTGCATGTGCACGGCACGGCCAATATCGACACCTCGGCCCAGGCGGCGGCCGCGCTGCGTCCGATCGCCGGCGAATTTGCCTTCTTGCTGTTTGCTGCCGGCATCATCGGCACCGGCCTGCTGGCCATCCCGGTGCTGGCCGGCTCGGCCGCCTATGCCATGGCCGGCGCCTTTAACTGGACCAAGGGGCTCGAGCACAAGCCGCTGGTGGCCAAGCGTTTTTACGCCATCATCGCCATCTCGACGCTGGCCGGCGTGCTGCTCGGCTTTACGCCGATCGATCCGATCCGGGCCTTGTACTGGAGCGCGGTCATCAATGGCGTGACGTCGGTGCCTATCATGGCAGTCATGATGCTGATGGCCGCGCGCCACGACATCATGGGCCGTTTTGTGATTACGCGCAGATTGAAGTGGCTTGGCTGGGTGGCGACCCTGACCATGGCGCTGGCGGTGGTGGCGATGTTTGCCAGCGCCGGCTGAATCTGGCGAAGTTTTAAGCGTATCCAGGAAATGAAATGATGATATCTGTATTGAAAAGGCGGCCGCTGTGCGTCACCGCTGCATATTCGTCGGTGCTGCTGGCCGCACTATGCTATCTGTATGCGCCGGCGGTGCTGGCAGAACCGCCCGATGCAGCCAGCAGCGCAGCCAGCAAGGCCGCCGACGGCTTCGGCGTCAAGCCGCTGGCCGCGGTCGCCGCCGATGGCGTGGCGTCAGCTGACAGCGTGCCAGCCGAAGCCACGCCAGCCGCTGCCGAGCAGCGCGCCTTCTATGGCCAGATGACCAATGTCACGCAGCACCATGCGCGTTTCCATTCGCCCTATAGCGGCGCCAACAGCCTTGACGCCGGCGGCAGCACCGAAGAGACGACCGACATTACTTTGTATGCAGGCTGGCGCCTGTGGCGTGATGCCGAACTGTGGCTCAATCCCGAAATCGACCAGGGTTTTGGTCTTAGCAATACGGTCGGCATGGCCGGTTTTCCGAGCGGCGAAGCGTACAAGGTCGGTGCCAGCAAACCGTATTTGCGCCTGCCGCGAATATTCGTGCGCCAGACCGTGATGCTCGGCGGCGCGCCCGGCACACTGGAGGCTGCGCCCAACCAGCTTGGCGGCGCGACGGGCGCCAATAATTTGACGCTAACCGTCGGCAAATTTTCGGTCACCGATATTTTCGACAGCAATCGCTACGCGCACGATCCGCGCGCCGATTTCCTGAACTGGTCGATCATCGACGCCGGCGCCTTCGACTACGCCGCCGATGCCTGGGGTTTTACGTATGGACTGGCGGCCGAGTTGACGCTCGATGCCTGGACTGTGCGTGGCGGCGTGTTTCAGCTGTCCCCCGCACCGAACGGCAAAGTGGTGGCGGTCGATTTCAATCAGTACATGGCGGTGAGCGAACTGGAGCGCCGTTATCGCTGGCAATCGCATGAAGGCAAGATCAAGCTGCTGGTGTTCGTCAACCGGGCCAGCATGGGCGGCTATGCCGAGGCGCTGCAACTGGCGGCACTCGATGGCGGCGCGCCCGATACCGCGCTGGTGCGCCGGCGCGCATCGCGGCCCGGCGTGGCGCTCAACCTCGAGCAGGAACTGACGGCCGATCTGGGCCTGTTTGCGCGCGCCAGCGCCAATCGCGGCGACAAGGAAGCCTATGAATTTACGGAAATAAATCGCTCGCTGTCGGCCGGTGTGGCGCTCAAGGGCAATCAATGGGGCCGCGCCGCCGATACGGTCGGCCTCGCCGCTGCAGTCAACTCCCTGTCGGGCGCGGCGCGCGCCTATTTTGCCGCCGGCGGCAACGGCATTCTGATCGGTGACGGCCAGCTGCGTTATGCGCCCGAAAAAATCGTCGAGGCTTATTATCTGGCCCGGCTCGCCGCCCATCTGACGCTGTCGGCCGACTATCAGCGCGCCAGCAATCCGGCCTACAACCGCGATCGCGGCCCGGTCTCGATTTATGCGCTTCGGCTGCACGCCGACTGGTAAGGCCGCGCACCGTTTTTCGCAATCGCAGGGCGGCCATCCGCAGCGCTTTGCCGGCGAGCTGCCCGTTTTTTTCAGCTCGCCGCGACGGCTTGCGAAAGCTTGCCGGCCGTGTGTTTTCGGCTTGCCATCGCAGATTCTTTTCGCATGCTTTCACCAAGCACTCGTTATCCACTCGCCACACATTCCGCCGTCAAATGCGCTAAATTTTTACGCCATTTCCGTCGCAATTTGGAAACCAACGTATTGCTTTACGATAGCGCTCGGCTTATCCTAGCACGACTTACTGCAGACTTACTGTAGCATGCTGCCGTTGGGCGGATGCGGCCTGTTATGGAGAAATCATTGCGTTGTCTGCTGCTCGAAAACATACAATATTTTTCTCTCCAAGCCCGCATTTGCGGCGGCGCGACGTGCCATGCAAAGAGCACGGTCAAGCGCGATTTTCATACCTTCAATTTGAACTTTTCTTTGACTTGTGCAGAAATTTTTGGTCAGGGAAGCCGGTATTTTTTGTGTTCTTTTGACCAGATGCATGCAGCGCTCGCAGATGCCGTGCGCTCCCTCGCTTATCCGTTGCGGCGCGTATTTTCTTTTATTCTTTTTAACAGGGCGGCAAGAATTGCTTGCTCTGCCTATCGTCACTACCAGAGAGCATCATGCACGATTTAAGCGACATCGCACACTGGCTGCAAAGCCATTCCATTCACCATGAGTCAGGTGTTCACGCGACCTTGCCTGATCCAAGTTTCATTTCTGGTGGAAGAAAGTTTATCTCTTTTAGTACGAATAATTATCTGGCCCTGGCCAACCATCCGCGTCTGGTCGGCGCGGCCAAACAAGGCCTGGACCGTTACGGCGTCGGCAACTGCGAATCGCGCCTGCTGGGCGGCGATCTCGAAGTCTACCGCGAGCTCGAGGCGCGCCTGGGCGCGCTCAAGCACAAGAGCGACGCCGTGCTGTTCGTCACCGGTTACATGACCAATATCGGCGTGCTGTCGTCGCTGGTCAAGGCCAGCATGCTGGCGCGCCTGTACGGCTACCGCGCCAAGATCCGCCGCAAATACGTCTACTACTCCGATGAATTCAACCATGTCAGCATTCGCGACGGCATCCAGATGTCGGGCGCGCCGCGCCAGAATTATCGCCATTGCGACATGAACCATCTCGAGTCGCTGCTCAAGGCGGCCGACGGCACGACCCCGATCATCGTCAGCGACGGCGTCTTCAGCATGGAGGGAACGATTGCGCCCCTGCCCGACCTGGTGGCGCTGGCCGAGCGCTTCGGCGCCATTTTGTATATCGACGATGCCCACGCGACCGGCATTCTCGGCGAGAACGGCGGCGGCACTTCCGAGCATTTCAATTGCTATAGTCCGAACATCATCCAGATGGGTACGCTGAGCAAGGCGCTCGGCGCGATCGGCGGCTTTGTCGCGGTCGACCGCGAAATGGCCGATGTGATCCGCCTGACCAGTGCCGCTTACGGTTTTACCTGCCCGCCGCCACCGGACCAGGCCAGCGCCCTGATTGCCGCCCTCGACCTGCTCGAGGAGGAACCGCAGCGGCGCCAGCGCCTGTGGGATAACCAGCGCTATTTTATCGAACGCATGCGTCCGCTCGGCTATCAGATATTGTCAACCGAGACCGCCATCGTGCCGGTGCTGATCGGTGAAGCCGAGTTGTGCCTGCAATATGCGCGGGCCTTGCGCGAAGAAGGCATTCATGTCGATTCGGTGCAATTCCCGGCGGCGCCGCTGGGCCAGGCGCGCTTGCGCTTCATGATGAATGCCGGCCATACGCGGGCCCAGATCGATCAGGTGGTCGACATCATGGAACGCATTGGCGTTACTGCCGCACACCCGGCCTGAGCGGTCTTGTCGGCGATTCAGGCAACGCGCGTGATGCGTTCGTTGCCCTGATTCGCGTAGACGATTTCATATTCGGTCTCGCTGAGTTTGTTGACGTGGGCGCCGGTCTCGAGCTGGAAATGGGTCAGGCCTTGCAGCTGTCGGGGCGGCCCCGACACCGGGCGATGGATGGGCCCGGGATCCTGGATGTGCAAGACCGTGTAGATTTGCCCGGATTCGCCGCGGGCCTTGAATTTGCTGATGATGTCCATGGTCAAAGTCCTTCTATCGAGTCGGACAACGATAGCATGGCTGTCGCGCAGATGCGCATTTATCCGGCAAAAATAGCGCGCTTTGCAGCGCGCCTTTCAGCCGGTGTTTTTATCGAGCATTGAAACCTGCAGCGCGCTCGCTCGTCAATAACCGGCGGCCGAGCCGGTATCGCGGCGCGGATCGTTGGCGCCGTAAAACTTGTTCCTGGCCACAGGTTTGGCGCCGAGCGCCGGCGCGCCGATCAGAATGCCGGCCATGTGATTGGCGTCTTGCGGCTCGCCGAACTGGTGTCCCATCTTGAGCAGCAAGGCGCGGGTGTCGGGACTGAAGGCAAAGTGCTCGACATTGGTCGTTTCAGGCAGCCACTGCTGATGGAAACGCGGCGCATCGACCGCTTCCTGGATCGTCATGCCGTAATCGATCACATTCAAGATCGTGTGCACGACAGCGGTAATGATGCGGCTGCCGCCCGGCGTGCCGATCACCATCACCGGTTTGCCGTCCTTGCTGATGATGGTCGGGCTCATCGAACTCAACGGCGTCTTGCCCGGCGCGATGGTATTGGTTTCGCCCTGCACTAGGCCATAGATATTGGCGACGCCGACCTTGGCGGTGAAGTCGTCCATTTCATTGTTGAGCATGACGCCGGTTGACGGCACCAGGACCTTGGCGCCGAACCAGTCGTTGAGCGTATAGGTCACCGAGACTGCATTGCCATCCTTGTCGACGATCGAAAAGTGGGTCGTGTTGCTGCCTTCATGCGGCGCCACGCCAGGCTTGATCTGCATCGAGATGCCGGCTTTGGCAGGGTCGATGGCGCTGCGGATTTGCGCGGCATAGTTTTTGTCGAGCAGGCGGGCCAGCGGATTCTTGACGAAATCGGGGTCGCCCAGATAGCTGTTGCGGTCGACATAGGCATGCCGCATCGCTTCGATCTCATAATGGATCGCTTGCGCCGAACCATAGCCGAGCTGCTTGAGCGGATAGCCTTCGACGATGTTGAGGATTTCGCAGACGATGACGCCGCCCGAACTCGGCGGCGGCGCCGATACCACGTGATAGCCGCGGTAATCGCACTCGACCGGCGCCATTTCGCGCGGCTTGTATTGATCGAGGTCGGCCTGCGTCAAAATGCCCTTGCCGGCGCGGCTGGCGGCGACCAGTGCGGCGCCGACCGGCCCGCGGTAAAAGCCGTCGCGGCCGTATTTCTCGATCCGGCGCAGCGTCTTGGCCAAGTCTTTTTGCACCAGTTTCTGGCCGGCCTCGAACGGCGCGCCGTGGTTCAGGAAAATGGCCGCCGATGGCGCATCCTCGGCAAATTCCTTGGTGGCCGTGGCCAGCATGTCGATATCGCCCTGGCGCAAGACATAGCCGCGCTCGGCCAGCGCGATTGCCGGCCGCATCACGACCGCGCGTTTTTGCGTGCCGTATTTTTTCAGCGCCAGTTCCATGCCGGCCACCGTGCCCGGTACGCCAACCGCCAGATAGCCGGTGGTGCTGAGCTTGGGGATCACATTGCCGTCGCGGTCCAGATACATGCCGGCGCTGGCCGCCAGCGGCGCTTTTTCGCGGAAATCGATGAAGCTTTTGCGGCCATCGGCCAATTGCAAGGTCATGAAGCCGCCGCCGCCGAGATTGCCGGCCGCCGGATAAACCACGGCCAGCGCATACGCCACCGCCACCGCGGCATCGACTGCATTGCCGCCTTTTTTCAGGATATCGACCCCGACCTCGGTGGCCAGATGCTGGGCGCTGACGACCATGCCGTGTTCGGCCGCCACCGGCACCGTCGACGCCGCCTGCGCGCCCCAGCAAGCCAGGCTGACGGCCAGCGTCAGCAGTGAGTGTCGTACGGAAAGTCCGCCTATCGGTTTTTGCATGCCAATACCCCTGTAAAGAATTATTTGTTGAAAAAACAATGTCTATTAGAACGCATTTTATTGGCGGCGGCGAACAAAATTCGGTGAGACAGTGTTTTTATTGCCGAAAAACCACGCAAACACGGATCGCCGCTGCTTGCCTCCCGCTATCGCAAGCCAGGGCGACGGCAAGCGGCGGCGTGCGCTTGATGTCTATCGTGGCAAGGGCTGCGAATTCTCCATTGGTCTTCATTGTTTATTTGGCAATCTTGTGGCGGTGATTGTGAAATCAGGCCGGGGATTCAAGTCTGAAATTTAAGCCTGAAATTCAAGCCTGAGGCATCCAACAGGGAGATCCGCATGAAAGCACATGTTTTGTCCTCCATTGTCAAAAAAATGGTCCTGGCAGTTCTTGTCAGCCCGCTGGCGCTGGGCGCTGGCGCCAGCCGCGCCGCCGATGTCGCGGTGCTGCCGATGCTGGTCGCCAACAGCGCCGGTTATGCGGCGACCGTCAGCAGCGCCGGCCCGGTCGCCCCCGGCAATCCTTTTTTTCAGCCCTTCGGCAATGGCCGCAGCTGTGCCAGCTGCCATAATCCGCAGGGCGGCTGGAGCATCGTGCCCGCCGACCTCGCGCTGCGCTTTGCCCTCAGCAAGGGGACCGACCCGGTTTTTCGCACGCATGACGGCTCGACCTCGCCAAACGCCGCGGTCGCCACCCTCGAGCAAAAACGCCAGGCCTATGCCTTGCTGTTATCGAAAGGCCTGATCCGCATCGGCATGCCGTTTCCGGCCAATGCCGAATTTATCTTGCTCAAGGTCGACGATCCCTACGGTTTTGCCAGTGCCCGGCAAATGTCGCTGTTCCGGCGGCCGCCGCCGAGCACCAATCTGAAGTTTGTCAGCACCGTCATGTGGGACGGCCGCGTGACGCTGGCCGACCCCAAAGGACCGTGCATCATCGACAGCCGGCCGGCGCAATGCTTTGCCGGCACCGATGTCGACTTGCAATTGCAAGCCAATTTCGCCGTGCTCGACCATGCCGAGGCGGCCCAGGGTCTGACTGCGGCGCAGCAACGCGCCATCGTCGACTTTGAAATGTCGTTGAGCACCGCCCAGCTCATCAGTCATACGGCCGGCCCGCTCAATCTGGCCGGCGCCCGCGGCGGTCCTTATGAATTGTTGCGTAGCAAATATTATTTCGGGATCAACGATGTCGAAGCCGGCGATTACCGCAGCGGCGTGCTGGGC
>JAIZVZ010000051.1 GCA_021768485.1 Oxalobacteraceae bacterium
TCGAGATAGAAGATATTGTTCTTTTCAGTGTAAAAACTGACGCGGCGCATTTCCGGACGGTCGAGCGGGGTATCGACGCTGAGCATGACTTGCTTGTTCAGCACCAGCATTTTCGGCTGGTTTTGCGTGATATTCGTTTGCAGATCGCGCCGCACCTTGCCGGTGAAGTCGCCGACGATCTGGTTCATCAATTCGCCCATGATGTTGCTGACTTCATCGGACGTATGCGAGCGCGCCAGCTCATCCTTTGGCATGCCCATGGTCAGCATGTATTTTTCGTAAATCTCCATCGCCGTGTCGGCGGCGAAATTGAGGACGACCAGACCGGTGAAACCGCCGTCGAACAGGACGAAGCAGCCGATGTCGGGCTTCAGGCCGACCTTGGTAATGCGCTGCACCATGCCCGAATAAGTGATCTTGCTTTGCGTGGCCACATTCAATACCCTGCTGACGGAATTGCACAGGCTGATTAACAGATCTTCTGTTCCGTATGCAATATTTTTATTTTCTGCGGTCATGGTCAATCTTAAATCCTTTTCATTTTCTTGAATACAAACTCGGCTGCAATCTCGGTTGCAATATATCAGGCTGCAAGATCTTGCTTGTCTGGCAGTTCCGTATTATGGCTATCGTGTGGATTGAGGTCAATGCACGTGTGAGCGGGCTGGCTTGTCAGGGTGGTATGGAAGGTGACTCGGGATTGGTACGCGCGGCGAAGCGGCTGGCCGCCGGTCCGTCATCATGCGCTATTTTCTTGTCGAAGTCCCCATGAAAATAGTTTATTTTCAGCAATGTTCCTGACGGGAGCGACTTTTCTTAATTTATTTGCAATAAAATCAATGACTTATCAAATGGTGGCTTGTGAAATCAGCATCAATGCCCCAGGCCGCATTCTTTGTCTTGGGGCGAGAATTGCTATCGGGGCCATCCATCGGCTGGCGCGTGGGTCGAACAGCTGGCGGCAGGCGGCGCCCGGTCGTCTCAGTCCGCTTCGTCGTCAATCGACTTGTGCGAGATGCCCAGTCGCTGCATGCGCGAGAGCAGGGTCGTGCGTTTCAGGCCAAGACGCGCGGCTGCGCCTTTCGGTCCGGCGACGATGCCATTGGTTTCCTTGAGCAAGCGAATGATTTGTTCGCGTTCGGATTCCGTGATGTCGTCAGGCAGCGGGGGCCGCGGGACGGCAGGCGGAGCGGCGACCGCCTTGCTGGCGGCAGGCGACGGTTCGTATTGCAGATACGACGAGGGCAGGTGGAGTACGGGGCCGCGCGTGAGGATGACGGCGCGTTCTATGACGTTCTGCAACTCGCGGATATTACCGGGCCAGGGATGTTGCATGAGGCGGTCGATGGTTTCGAGCGGAATGCTTTCGATCGTGCGGTTCATGCGCTGGGCATATTTTTTCGTGAAAAATTGCGCCAGCAAAGGGATGTCTTCGGGACGCTCGCGCAAGGGCGGCACGACAATGGGAAATACATTGAGGCGGTAATACAGATCGCTGCGGTAGCGTTTATCGGCAATCATTTGCGGCAAATTGCAACTGGTCGCGGCGATGACGCGCACATCGACCGCAATGACGCCGTGGCCGCCGAGCCGTTCGATTTCGCGCTCCTGTAAGACCCGCAGCAATTTTGCCTGCAGTTCGAGCGGAATGTCGCCGACTTCGTCGAGAAACAGCGTGCCGTGGTCGGCAGCTTCAAAACGGCCCATGCGGCGTGCGGTGGCGCCCGTAAACGCGCCTTTTTCGTGGCCGAACAGGTCGCTTTCAAGCAAATTGGCGGGAATGGCGGCGCAATTCATGGTGACCATGCGCTGTTTCTTGCGCCGGCTGCGCTGATGGATCGCGCGCGCGATCAACTCCTTGCCGGTGCCGGTCTCGCCGAGAATGAGGGCGGTGCAATCGCTGTCGGCCACCAGGTCGACCTGGTTCAGGACCAGCGCCAGCGCCTTGCTTTGGCCAATGATTTCATCAAAGCTTTCATAGTGGCGGATTTTTTCGTTGAGTAATAGATTTTCGCTCGCCAATCTTTCCTTGAGGTAGGAAATTTCCTGATAGGCCAGGGCATTGTTCAGCGCCAACGCAATACGCGCGGCAATGTGCTGAAGCAGCGCCAGATTATGGCTGAACACCGGTTGCGGCAAGTGGTCGGCCAGCAACAGCGCGCCGAGCATTTTATTTCCGGAAATCAGAGGCTGGATGCAAACGCATTGAAAGTGGTCGGTCCCCATCTCGACAAACAGTGGATAGCCAGCGAGCAGGCGGCGCAATTCCTGTCGATTCGCCAGGAAGACTTTTTTGCCTTGCGGTAATCCAAAGAGCGGCATGTCTTCATACGAAAACTCGACCATCTGGCGCAGCGCTTGCTTACCGTGCGGGAAGTAGACGCCGTGCGACTGGACCCGGTCTGCCGGGATATCAAAAATATTCAGGCCGACAAACTCGACGCTGAAAATCCGGTGCATGGCTTGGGTCACTTCTTCGACCAAGCCATCGATCGTCAAGGCAGAAAGAACAGTATTGGTGATGTCCACCAATATTTCCAATTGTTCTGGTTCTTGTCTGAATGAATTAAGCGACAGGGGAGCAACGTTGCCATCCTGTTTCGCTTGTGATGCCGGTAAAAATTCCTCTGCGGTATGACTTAGTAGAATGGTATCGATTTCTGGATTCACATTTCACTCTGCCTTTCTGTTGATAACAGAAGAACCTAGGCATAAAGTACCATGAAAAATGCGCAATAGAAAGAACCATGAAAAATGTGAAATGGATACATGGGAATGCTGTTTATCGGTCCGCCGCCAGCCATGGATAATGGACAAAGTCGGTTCCGCTTTTCAGCCTGGCGTGGAGCTGCCCGACAGCGTCGCGCACCAGGTCCGACATCGGATAGTAAAACGCGACGGTGGCCGGCTCTATGCCGACAAATAATACGTCGGCGACATGTTCGCGCAAGCGTTCGATCAGAAAACTCAATGGCAGGTTGTGGGTGGTCATGATGAACATGTCGGCAATCGTGCTGTCATCGATGCGGCGGATCTCGCCCGGCGCCAGGCCCATCTCGGCGGCGTCGAACACGACCACCCGTTGCGGGGCCAGTTCGATGATTTGATGCGAGACATTTTCGGGCGCCGAACCGCCGTCGATGGCCTTCCAGCCAGCGACCGGGGCGCTGTGCAACAGATCGGCCAGCAGCGGGCCGGCGCCGTCGTCGCCCATCATGCTGTTACCGACCGTCAAAATAATATTTTCAGTAGGCATGGCGCTTGACCATCAAATACATTGCCGGTTCGGCTTCGATCGCGGCCAGCGCCTGCATCAAGCGTTCGCTCCAATGGGTTTCATCGATCGAAAAATTGGCGCGCGAGCGGTCCAGCGCCAGCGCCAGCAGCTGCGTATGCGAGGCGTCGATCATGATTTCGCCGAAGCGCAAAATGCCGGCCAGCTTGGCGCGCGCCTCGCCTTCGGGCAAATGCGTGAGCCAGCGTTCAAATCCCGGCAGCGGACATTCCAGAATGACTTTGAGGCAGTCGATCACGCCGATGTGGTGGCCCAGCGCCAGCGTCTGATACATCACTTGCTGTGCCGTCGCCGGTATTTTTGCTTCGGCCTCCAGGAATTTTCGACTCAATGCATAAAAAACGATTTTTCCGCTCATGGGCTGGCTTCCGGTGATTGGCCGCCGTTGCAGATCTCGCCCAGGCGGGTGATGATTTCGGCCAGACGCAAATCGTCATGCCTTGCAAGATAGTGCGCGATGCGTTGTTCAAGCGCGATGGCGGACTGCTCGCAGAGCAGCTGCATGAAGTCGTCGGCGATGCGGCCGCCGGCGCGGTAGCCGGCCAGACGGCGTGCTTCGCGCTCGAGCAGGACGCGCAAGCCGTGCGGCACCAGAGGATGGGCCAGTTGCGACTGTTCGCCTTCGGCCTGCTCGTGATGCGAGCCCTTGATTTTTTGGCTGAGCAAGCCGAGCGCCATGGCAAAGCCGTAAATGGTGGCCGCCGGCGTCGGCGGGCAACCGGGAATGAAGACGTCGACCGGCACGATCTTGTCGGTGCCGCCCCAGACGCAATAGAGGTCATGGAAAATGCCGCCGGTGCAACCGCAGGCGCCGTACGAGACGCAAATTTTCGGGTCCGGCGCCGCTTCGTAGGCACGCAGCGCCGGCATGCGCATCGAGCGCGTGACCGCGCCGGTGAACAGCAGGATGTCGGCATGGCGCGGCGAGGCCACGACCTTGATGCCGAAACGCTCGGCATCGAAAATCGGCGTGATGGCCGAGAAGATCTCGATTTCGCAGCCATTGCAGCCGCCGCAATCGACGCGGTACACATAGGCCGAGCGCTGTATGTCCTTGAGCAGGGCGCCCTTGAGCTTGTTGATGGCGTCGCTTTCAGTCAATGGCACCGGCATGCCGCTGGCGTTTTGCGAGCCGGGCACGACCGGCGCCGGCCTGAGCATGATGGGGGCGCGCTCGTCGTTGGCATCGAGCGAGGCGATCAAGGACGTGTCGGGATTGGGGAGGTTCATAGCGGTGCCTTCATGCGTGTCTGCAGACTCGTTTCATCGCGGGAGAAAGTATGCTTGCGCTTGCAATCGGGGCAAGTCATCAGTTGGGCGCGCTGCTCCTGGCCCATCGGCAGGCCGCTTTGCTCGAGCAAGTCCATGGCGTAGCGGACTTCTTTTTCCGGCGCAAAGTATTGATTGCAACAAGTGCAAGCGGCCAGCCTGAACGTGGCTTTTTGCAGGAAATCGCTTTTCGAGGCGACCGCCAGTTCGAATTCCTGGGTCAGGAAAATCGCCCTGGTCGGGCACACTTCTTCGCAGCGCCCGCAAAAGATGCAGCGTCCGAGGTCCAGCAGCCAGGTCCGTGTGCCTTCCTTGGTATCGGTGGCCATGGTCAGGGCGTTCGGCGGGCAGGCGACCGTGCAGGTGCCGCAGGCGATGCATTGCTCTGCATTGAGTTCCGGCTTGCCGCGAAAGTCGGGTGCCACGGGAAACGGCGCGAACGGATACTTGGCTGTGGCTTCGCCCGCCTGGAAGATGATCTTGAGCAGATTGAGCATGGGTTGGCGTCCTATTTGAGCGGCGAATTCTTGCGCTCGCGACCGTAGCGCTCGATTTCCTTGTACGGCACGGTGACCGATTTCTGCTTTTTGACATCGATCAGGGTCACGCGGTCGGTACACGAATAGCAGGGGTCGATACTGGCCACGATCAGCGGCGCATCGGAGATCATATTCCCCTGCAACATATAGCGCAGCGGCGGCCAGTTGGCGTAGGTCGGGGCCCGGCAACGCCAGCGGTACAGCTTCTGGTTATCGCCGGTCATGGCCCAGTGGATGTCTTCGCCGCGTGGCGCTTCGGCAAAGCCGAGCGCGAATTTGTGTGGCTGGTATTCAAACCCTTCGACCAGAATCGGCCCGGCCGGCAGGTTGTCGAGCAGGTATTCGGTCATCGAGAACGAATCGAACAGTTCCCGTATCCGGATCTGCACGCGCGAGAGCACGTCGCAGCCTTGTTCGGTATGGACCTCGAACGGCAGGCCGGCATAGCCGGTGTAAGGATGGTCGCGGCGGATGTCGCGCTTGAAGCCGCTGGCGCGGATCAGCGGCCCGACCGGGCTGAAGTCGCGCGCCACCTTCTTGTCGAGCACGCCCACGCCCTGGGTGCGCTCGAGCAGATTGGGCGTGGCCAGCAGCATCTCGACCAGTTGCGCGGACTCCTTGCGCAGTTCGGCGATCAGCGCCATCGTCTTGAGCCGCTCGGCCTTCATGATGTCGCGCCGCACGCCGCCGATCAGGTTCATGCCGTAAGTCTTGCGGGCGCCGGTCAGCAGTTCGGCCATCGTCATCGCCTTTTCGCGGATGCGGAAAAACTGCATGAAGCCGGTATCGAAGCCGACGAAGTGGCAGGCCAGGCCGAGGTTGAGCAAGTGGCTGTGCATGCGCTCGACTTCGAGGAATACGCTGCGGATGGCTTGCGCGCGCGGCGGCACGGCGATGCCGAGCGCCGCTTCGACCGCCGTGCTGTAGGCGACGCTGTGGGTAAAGCCGCAGATGCCGCACACGCGGTCCGACAGAAAGGCCACTTCGTTATAGCCCATGCGCGTTTCGGCCAGCTTTTCCATGCCGCGGTGGACATAGAACATGCGGTAATCGGCGTCGACGATCCGTTCGCCATCGACGAACAGGCGAAAGTGCCCCGGTTCGTCGGACGTGATGTGCAGCGGGCCGACCGGGACGTCGCGCGTGGTGCCGCTGGCATTGTTGACGAAGGTATAGGTTTCGATGTCGCCGGTGGGCGCCGGGCGCTGATCGTAGGCCATCGAGTCCTTGCGCAGCGGATGGAGGTCGTCGGGCCAGTCGTCCGGCAGCACCAGGCGGCGCTCGTCGGGCAGGCCGACCGGATGCAAGCCATACATGTCGCGGATTTCGCGCTCGCCCCAGACGGCGGCCGGCACTTTGGGCGTGACCGAAGGGAATTCCTGGCGCGCCGGATCGACCAGCGCGCGCACCACGACCCAGCTCTTGACCTCGCCTTCCATCGACAGCACGTAATAGACGGCGAAATTGCCGTTCAAGGGACGCTCGTCGTTGCCGAACAATACCGACAGCCAGCCGCCTTGCTTGTAATACAGCCATTCGACCACCTCGGGCAGCGCGTTCACTTTGACCGTGAGCGTGACCTGGTCCCGGGTTTGCCACTCGGTTTCCAGCACCACGCCCGGGAATTGCTCCTTGACGCGCTCGACATAGCCGCTGCCCACCTTGGTTTCAACTGTGAATGACATTTGTTGCATCCTCCTCGCGGGTCACGCGCTTTATTTGCCGGTCGATGGCTTGGTATTGAGCTCGCCTATCACCGTCGGCACCGATGCCAGCGCCAGTGGCGCGCCGGCGGCTTTGGATGTATCGTCGAGCACGATTTTTGTCGCATCTTGCAGCAGTGCGGTGACCGGACGCGGAATATTTATCCCCATTACCAGCATCAGGCCCACCAGCACGAACATCGGCAACAGCGTCAGGTAGCCGAGGCCGCCCTTGGCCACGGCGTCCGGTTTGGCGCCGAACAGCGTGGCCGCCACCAGGCGCAGCAGTCCGGCCAGCACCAGCATCAGCAGCAGCATGCAGAGCGCCATCACCCAACCGAAGCCGACCTGGATGCCGGCGGCGATGATCAGGAATTCGCTGAAAAAGATGTTGAAAGGCGGCATGCCGCCCATTGCCAGGGCGCCGGCGCCAAACAGCAGCGCGGTAACCGGCAGCACCCGCACCAGGCCTTTGACGGCGCCGATGTCGGCCGTACCGTACTTGAGCAGCACATTGCCGGCGCCGCAAAACATCAGTGCCTTGACCAGGCTGTGGTTGACGGTGTGCATCAAGGCCGCCAGCACGCCGAGCGGACCGCCGAGGCCGAAACCGAGCGCGATCAAGCCCATGTTTTCGACGCTCGAGTAGGCCAGCAGGCGTTTCATGTTTTTTTGCGAAATGATGAAGAACGCCGCCACCCCCACCGACAATATGCCGAATATCATCAGCAAGGTCTGCGGGAAGGCCGGACCGAGCGTGCGCGAGACGATGATGTAGAAGCGGATGATCACCAGCAGCGCGCAATTGACCAGTACCGCCGACAGCAGCGCGCTGACCGGGCTCGGCGCCTCGCTGTAGGCATCGGGCAGCCAGGCGTGCATCGGGAAAAAGCCGGCCTTGGTGCCGAAACCGATCAGCACGAAAATGAAGGCCAGGCGCATCAAGGCCGGGTCGAATGCCTTCGCATTGGCCAGCACCAGCGTCCACATGGCGGCGCCTTCGTGGTTGCCCATCACGCTGGCGGCGTTCGAATACACGAGGATGACGCCGTACAGGCCGAAGCCGACGCCGACGGTGCAGATGATGATGTATTTCCAGGCCGCTTCGAGCGAGGTGCGCTGGCCGTAGAAGCCGACCAGGTAGGCCGAGGCCAGCGTGGTCGCCTCGATTGCGACCCACATCATGATGATGTTATTGGCCGTCACCGCCACCAGCATCGTGCACAGGAACAGCTGGAAAATGCCGTAATAGGCCGACAGGCGCGAGGCCTCGATTTCGCCGTCCGCGACTTCGTGCCGCATGTAGCCGATCGAATACAGGCCGGTCAGAAATCCGATCACGCCGACCAGCGCAAGAAAGATCGCGCCCAGCGCATCGACATGCAGCCAGTCCGATACCGCGCTGACCGCGCCGTTCAAGGCGACCTGGGTCACCACCGTCAGCGAAAACACGAGCAGCAGGCAGATGCCGATGAAATGGAAGGCGGTAGCAAGTCTGCCGTTCCGGCGGCTGGCAAAAGCCAGTACCGCGGTCAGCAGCGGCGTACCTAACAGTACGGAAAGCCATGGTATCTGGGTCATGTTTTAGCCCTTCAAGGCGGAAAGTTGCTGAACATCGAGCGTCTGCATCGTGCGGTGGATTTTCTTGGCCAGCAGTCCCATCACCACCACGGCAAATACGGCATCGGTAGCGATCCCGACCTCGACCAGTTCGGGGGCCCGGCTGGCCAGCAAGGCCAGCGTCAGGTGCGCGCCATTTTCCATCAAACAATATCCAAAGATTTGCTTGAGGATGTTGCGCTGGCTGACGATGCACAACAGGCCGAGCATGAAGTGGCCGAGCGACACGGCCAGCGCCGGCTTGAGCTGGGCCACGCCGGGCAATTGCACTGACGACACGGCAAACCAGGACACGGCCACGATCAGGGTCGCCGCCAGGATCAGCCAGGCCGGGCTGAGCCAGCTTTTCAAGCCTTCGCTATCGGTCAGCGGGCCGACCATTTTGCACATGATTAGCGGCACCAGGATGACTTTGGTGACGAAGGCGGAGATGCCCCACCAGTACAGTTCGTGGGCACCCTGGATGTTTCCGAGAGCCACAAAAATCATCACCAGCACGAAGGACTGCAGCGCATACAGCTTGGCCGCGGAGACCACCCGGCTGACCCCGATCACCAGCAGCGAGGTCAGGATCAGGAGGCCGGCGAGGTTGTTGACCAACAAAAATCCATTCATGAGCAGCTCCGTTATTCAAGCCAGGGGAAAGCGATGACGCTGGAGGCGAGGCACATGACGACCAGCGTAATGAGCACGATCTTCATGGCCAGCGGCACCGGGCTTGCGGTGGCCAGCACCTCGGACGGTTCGCCTGGCACGGTTTTGCCGAACCACATCATGAACCAGGCGAAGCTGGCGATCGATTCGAGCAGCGCGACGATGGTCAAAGGCAGCATCAGCCAGTATTCGGACGAGAGCTGGAAGCCGGCGCTGAAGATCGCAAATTTGCTGAAGAAGCCGTTAAACGGCGGCACGCCCGTAATCGACAGCGCCGCGATGCAAAAGCAGACCCCGAGCAAGGGCGAGGCGCGCAGCATGCCGCGCAGCGCCGGCAGCAAGCGGGTGCCGGTGGTGTAGGCCAGCGCGCCGGCCACCAGGAAGAACAGGCTCTTGGCAAACGCGTGGTTGAAGATGTGCGCGACGGCGCCATCGAATGCCAGCTTGGAACCGAAGATCGACATCGACAAGCCGAGGAAGACGAAGGAAACCTGGGTGATGGTCGAATAGGCCAGCAGGCGTTTCATGTCTTTTTGCGGCAGGAACATGACGAAGCCGTAGATCAAGGTGACGGCGGCCATGATGCCACCGATCCAGCCGATGATTTCCGGTACCTGACCGGCCGAAAAGATGGCGCGGGCAAAGATGTAGACGCCGACCTTGACCATCGACGCCGCATGCAGGTAGGCGCTGACCGGGGTCGGTGCCTCCATCGCATCGGGCAGCCAGATGTGCAGCGGGAACTGGGCCGACTTGCCCCAGGCGGCCAGCAAGATGCCGAGGAAGACGATGATCTTGGCGTTCGGGCTCAAGGTCGCCAGCGAGGCCAGCGAAAACGAGCCGGTCGAGGCAAACAGGTAGCTGGCCGCGACATACAGGCCCAGCGCCGCGAAGTGCGTGATCAGCAAGGCCTTCAGGCCGGCGGCCAGCGATTTCGGCGACTGGTAGTAGCCGATCAGGGCCCACGAACAGCCGCCGGTGATCTCGAAAAACACCAGCTGGCCGAGCATGGTCGAGGAATACACGAGGCCGGCCATGGCGCCGACGAACACCAGCATGAAAGCGTAGTAGCTGGGCCGGTCTTTATGCGGATGCTCGCGATTGCCGGTCGACAGATAGGCGGTCGAGTACAGGACGATCAAAAAGCCCAGCGATACCACGGCCACCGCGATCAGGGTACTGAGGCGGTCGATGGTCAGGCCCAGCAGATTGATCGAGCTGAACGAGAGCAGGTTGACGGTCAGCGCGACTTTGCCGCCAGCCAGAAAGGCATAGCCCACCATGATCGTGGCGAGGGTCGCCAGCGCAGAAAAGAGGGTCGCAATCCATTTGGCTGCCTCGTCCTTGCTCACCAATACCAGCAAGGCGCCGGCGAAAGGCACCAGAATGGCCGCGAGTGCGATGTTCTCCATATTCATTGGCTCCTCAGAGACCGGTGAGATAAAACACGAAAGACAGCGCCGCCAGGCCGAAACCGCACAAGGTGACACGCGAAGTGAGCAGGAAACGGCCGCGTGCCATGCTGTTTTCAATCAGGGCGGCAAGACCGAACAAGATGAACAGCTTGATGACCAGGGGCACCACAGCCAGGATTAGCGATGGCGCATCGAGCACGGTCGCGGCGCCGAACGGCAGGGCCAGACCGAGAAAGAACTGCGCCATGACGACTTTTTTCATGCCCATGCCGAGCTTCATGATGCCCAGCGCGCTGCCCGAATATTCGGTCAGCGGTCCTTCCTGCAGTTCCTGTTCGGCTTCGGCCATGTCGAACGGCAGCTTGCCCATTTCAATGAAGACCGCAAAGCCGAACGCGATCAGGGCCAGTGAAATGGCGGTCGGCGCGCCAAGAAAGGTATCGCCGATGGCCACTTCGATCAGGCCGATATTGGTGGTGCCGGCGCACAGCGCCACCACCAGCAGGGACAGCAGCATGATCGGTTCGACCAGTACGCCGAGGGTCAGCTCGCGTACCGCGCCGATGCCGGCGAAACTGCTGCCCGAATCGATGCCGGAGAGCGAGAAGAAAAAGCGCGCCAGGGCGAACAGATAAATTTCCGTCACCAGGTCAGCCAGCACGCCGATCGGCGCCTGGCGCGTGAGCACCGGTAGCGCCATCGCCGACACCACCATGGCCGAGAGGATGATGTAGGGGGCGGCATGGAATACCTTGCCGGAGGCGCCGGAGGCGACGTCCTGGCGCTTGAACAGCTTGATCAGGTCGCGGTAATCCTGCAGGATGCCGGGGCCGCGGCGCGAGTGCATGCGGGCCCGTATCATGCGCGACAGCCCCGTCATCAAAGGCGCCAGCGCCAGCAGAAGCAGGGCTTGTGCTACGGCCAAAATACTCATGGAAAGATTGGGCATGGTCTTGTTCCTATCGGGCCGTCAGAAGAAGAATAACCAGGGCGATGACCACATACAGGCAGTAGAGGCGGAAATCGCCGTGCTGCAGCCGCTGTATGAATGTGCCCACTTTTTGCGCCGCGCGCACCAGCGGCGCCAGCACATTCATGTCCAGCATCGGTTCGATCCGGGTGGCGGCGGCCGTGGTCTGCGTCAGCGACCGGTCCAGGCCAGCCGACACGCTGCACTGCTCGCGCAGGTTGAACAGGCGGGCAAACATGAACTCGACCGGTTGCCCGAAACCGTTCGCCGAAACCGTCATGGTCGCTTCCTGGGTGTAGCCGCAGGCCCAGGCGTCGCCCATGTGACGGCGTTTCAGGCGCACCCCGCGCAAGACCGACAGCAGCACCACAGGAATGACCGGAATGGCCACCAGCAGCCAGGCCACCAGCGGCGTCGAAACCGAAGTCTGCGTCAGGCCGCCCGGTTGCAGAATGCCGTTTTGCGAGGCGGCCAGGGGGACGCCGCCGGTGAGCGAGGCGGCGACGCGGGCCATGACAGGTGCCACGCTCGAGGCCCACAGGCCAAGCACGACGATGGCCGCGGCCAGCACCACCATCGGGATCACCATCAGCATCGGCACTTCACGGGCATGGCTGGCATGTGCGCTGCGCGGCAGGGCGGAAAAGGTGATGCCGTAGGCTTTGACGAAGCACATCGCGGCCAGGGCGCCGGTCAGGGCCAGCATCACCATGGCCATCGGTCCGGCGATTTTTGCGATGACGCTGCCGCTCTTGGCCAGGCCGAACAGCGCCTGATAGGTATACCATTCGCTGACAAAACCGTTCAGCGGCGGCAGGGCGCAAATGGCCAGCGCGCCGACCAGGAAAGTCAGCGCCGTGTATGGCATGCTTTTCCCCAGTCCGCCCAGCTGCTGCATGTCGCGGGTATGGGTGCGGTAGATGATGGAACCGGCACCGAGAAACAGCAAGCCCTTGAAGACGGCGTGATTGAGCAGATGGTAGAGCGCGGCGAGCAGGCCGAGCGCGGCCAGCAGCGGATGGCCGCCGGCGATACCGAGCATGCCGACGCCGACGCCCATCAGGATGATGCCGACATTTTCGACCGTCGAATAGGCGAGCAGGCGCTTGATGTCGCTTTCGGCCAGCGCATACAGCACGCCGAGCACTGCCGAGACGGCGCCAAAGGCCAGCACCAGCATGCCCCACCAGCTGCCGCTGGCGCCGAGCAGGTCGATGCCGACCTTGAGGATGCCGTACACGCCGATCTTGACCATGATGCCCGACATCATGGCCGAGGCATGCGACGGCGCCGCCGGATGGGCGCGCGGCAGCCAGCTGTGCAGCGGTATGATACCGGCCTTGGCGCCAAAGCCGAAGAAGCCGAGCAGGAACACGGTCGAGGCCAGCGGGCCTGTCAGGTGCAGGCGGCGGAAACTGTCGAAGTCGAGGCTGCCGCTCTCGCGATACAGCAGCCAGAATGCCGCCATGATCAGGATCGAGCCGCCATGGGCGATCAGAAAGTACAGGAAGCCGGCCTTGACCGCTTCTTCATCCTGATCGAAGATGACCAGGAAGTAGGAGCTCAGCGACATCGCTTCGAACAGGATCAGGAAATAGAACGCATTGTCGATGAGTACCAGCGCCAGCATCGAGGCGACGAACAGATTCATGAAAAAGCCCATCAGCCAGGCGCCGCGTCCGCGGTATTCCTGGACGTAGGCCTGCGAATAGAGCGAGGTGATGAGCGCCAGCAGCGAAATGACGAACACCATCAGCGCCGACAGCAGGTCCATGCGGACGACGATGCGGGCAAAGCTGAAGGGGCCGTCGATCGCGAAGTGTTGTATTTGCCCCGAGACCAGCACCGGGATCGAACCGGCCAGGCCGGCCAGGCTGCCCAGCACGCCCGAGAGCGAGGCGATCCCGATCGAAAATCCCTCGGCGCGCGAAGAACACAGGCAAATGAGGGCGCCGCCGCAAAAAAGCAGCAGCGACAGCAGCAGAAAGCCGAGCGCAGTCATGTTGATTCCTTCGATGAGAGGGACGGTAGGTGTTCGTCAAGCGCGAGCATGGCGGCGCTGCGTTTTTCCCTGGCGTCCTGTTCGAGCCAGTCGTTGTCGACCACCTGCAGGGCGTCCGTGGGACAGACGCGCACGCATGCGGGGCCGCTCGGAATGAATGCGCACAAGTCGCATTTGACGGCCACCCTGCGCACTCCGGCGTCCCATGCCAGCAAGGGATTCATGCTGGCGTTGCTGGTGGTATGGCCCGGTCCGGCGGCGCCTTGCGAGTTCGAGGCGCAATACGCGAGAAACAGGGTCGGGCTTACGCCAGCGACCCCGGCAGGCGTTGTGCCGCTCGGCGTGATGGCACCGAAAGGGCAAGCGATCGCGCACAGCTTGCAGCCGATGCACAAGGATTCGTTGAGCGCGATGGCATCGTCCTCATGCGTGATGGCGTTGACCGGGCATACGCGGGCGCATGGCGCATCCTCGCAGTTGCGGCACATGATGGGCGCGGTGCCGCGCGCGGTGCGCATCACGGTCAGGCGAGGATGACTCTGCAGGCCTGCCGCTTTATGCTCGACATAACAGGCCGCCATGCAGGTGTTACAGCCAATACAAAGTTCTGACGCCGCAATGACAAAGCGGTTCATACCGATACCCCCGAAAAAGCCGACATTGGTTCAGACGCTGGTTGAATGACAATGACCTAAGAGCATGCTCCGTGCCAGCTTCGCGTGCGCTCGGGATCGGCTGCGGCGATGGAAAATTGTCTTTAAAAACAAGGTGTTGCAAATTGGCTGCCAAAACGCGCCAAGGCCTGTGGCGCGTGCCGCACTCGACACTTAAGGCGGCGCCGTCGTCAGAAGTGTCGAATTGCCGGGCTGGATTGGTGTTTCGATGGCTTTGCCGGCGCCGCTGTCGGCGGCCGGCGTCGTGCATATTGCAGAAAAGCAGGGCAGAAAAGCAGGGCAGAAGCCCGGCAGGAAAATACTGCGGAAAATCAGCAGATCCGTGGCAGTTGCTCGCCGCTGAGCCAGTCGACCATGCGTCGTCCGCCGAATACGGTTTCCATCTGCACGAAGTGGTGCTCGTCCTCGATGACGTCGCCGATGATGGCCGCTTCCCGCCCCAGGGGGTGAGCGCGCATCGCCGCCAGCAGGGGCGCGGCATCGTCGCCGGCGCAAATGGCGACCAGTTTGCCTTCGTTGGCCACGTAGAGCGGATCGAGGCCCAGCAATTCGCAGGCGGCATTGACTTCATTGCGAACTGGAATGTTTTTTTCATGCAACAGCATGCCCACGCCGGACTGCGCGGCAAATTCGTTGAGCACGGTCGCCAGTCCGCCGCGCGTGGGGTCGCGCAGGCAGTGCAGATCGGGCACCGCCGCCAGCATGGCAGCCACCAGCCGGTGCAGGGCGGCGCTGTCGGATTCGATGCTGGTCTCGAATGTGAGGTTCTCGCGCAGCGACATGATCGCCACGCCATGCTCGCCGATATTGCCGGACACGATTATGCGGTCGCCCGGGCGGGCGCGGCTGCCGGCGACGTTTACGCCGTCGGCCACCACGCCGATGCCGGTGGTGGTGATGAAGACGCCGTCGGCGGCGCCGCGCTCGACGACCTTGGTGTCGCCGGTCACGATGGGCACGCCGGCCTCGCGGGCCGCGCGCGCCATCGACTCGACGATGCGTTTTAACTCGGACAGCGCAAAGCCTTCCTCGAGGATGAAGCTGGCGGCCAGGTACAGAGGGCGGCCACCGGCCATCGCAACGTCGTTGATGGTGCCGTGCACCGCCAGCGCGCCGATGTCGCCGCCCGGGAAAAAGCGCGGCGACACCACATGGCTGTCGGTTGCCATGACGATGCGGCCGGCAGGGACGGCAAAGCAGGCGCCGTCGTTCTGCTCGCGCAGCAGGGGATTGTCGAACTGGGCCACGAACAACTGCTCGATCAGCTGCGCCATGGCGCGTCCGCCGCTGCCGTGGCTCATGTCGATGGTGCCGTTTTTGAAGTCGATGCGCGCGGATGTGGCCGTCATGTCAGGGTTTTTTCCGGTAAGGATGAGGGGATCGGCGACGGCGATGCCGATGGCGCAGGCTCGCCGCGAAAGCGGCCATAAGTATAGTGCGCCGCGCAGGCGCCCTCGGACGAGACCATGCAGGCGCCGAGCGGACGGTCGGGCGTGCAGGCGGTGCCGAAGGCCTTGCAGTCGGCGGGACGCTTGTGGCCGCGCAGGATTGCCGCACATTCGCATGCCTTGTTGTCGGCAACCTTGCGGTAGGCCACGGCAAAGCGCTGTTCGGCGTCGAATCGCGCATAGGCGGGGCGAATGCTCAGGGCGCTGGACGGCACTTCGCCCAGGCCGCGCCAGTCGAAGCTGTCGCGCAGCGCGAAGACCTCGGCGCATAGCGCCTGCGCCTTGCGGTTGCCGTCGGGCGTGACGGCGCGGCTGAACTGGTTTTCGACGGCGAAACGGCCCTGGTTGATCTGTCGCACCAGCATCAGAATCGATTGCAGCACGTCCAGCGGCTCGAAGCCGGCGATCACGACCGGGCGCCGGTAACGGCTGGCAAACGCTTCGTAGGGGCGCGAGCCGATGACGGTGCTGACGTGCGACGGTCCCACGAAGCCGTCGATGGCTACCGCTTCCGGCCGGTTTTCGGACTCCATGATGTGCACCATCGCCGCCGGCGTCAGGACATGGTTGCACAGCACGCTGAAGTTCTGCAGGCCGAGGGCGGCGGCCTGTTTGATGATGGCGGCGCTCATCGGCGTCGTGGTTTCGAAGCCGATCGCAAAAAACACGACTTCGCGGCCCGGGTTGTTGCGGGCGATCTCGAGCGCATCGGTGCTCGAGTACACCATGCGGATATCGGCGCCTTGCGCCTTGGCCTTGAGCATGGACAGGCCGGCGCTGGCCGGCACGCGCAAGGTGTCCGCATAGGTGCACAGGATGACGTCGCGTTTGCGCGCCAGTTCGATCGCGCTGTCGATACGCCCGATCGGCAGCACGCACACCGGGCAGCCGGGGCCGTGGATCATGCGGATCTGCGGCGGCAGCAGGTCCAGCAGGCCGTAGCGCGAAATGGCATGGGTATGGCCGCCGCAAAATTCCATCAGGCGGTAGCTGCGGCTGGCGCCGGCCTCGGCGGCGATGGTGCGCGCGAGCCCCCGTGCCAGCTCGCCGTCGCGGAATTCGTCGATGTATTTCATGCCGGCCTTCAGAGGTAGTTCGATGCGTCGGCGGGATCGGCGGCAGTGCCCATCTCGGCCAGCAGCGCCAGGGTCTGCGCCGCTTCGGCCGGATCGAGGCGGCCGATGGCGTAGCCGACATGCACGATCACGTAGTCGCCGAGGGCGACATCCTCGAGCAGCGAGGTCGAGATGACCTTGTGCACGCCGCCCAGCGCGACGCGGGCCCGATCGCCATCGAGCACGGCGATGACCTGGGCAGGAATGGCTAGGCACATGATGGATCCTTGATGACTGATTTTGGGTTTGATGGCGCGGCGGCAACATCGCTGCCGGCGAAATATTGTCGTGCGACCCAGGCTTGCCCGAGCGACAGGCCGCCGTCGCCGGGCGGCACGGCCTGCGCCTGCAGCATGCGCAGGCCGCGCGCCTTCAGGGCCGCCTGCAGGCCGCGCGCCAGCACCGCATTGATGAAGCAGCCGCCGCCGCAGGCGACGATCTTGAGCTTGCTCGATTGCGCGGCCAGCGCAACCCAGTCGGCCAGGGCATTGACGAGCGCCTGATGAAAAAGCGCGGCGCCATAGGTCCGATTGCAGGAAAGCGGATCGCCGAGTTCGGCAAGCTGTGCCAGCAGCGGCGTCAGATCGAGCTGCCAGCCGCCTTCGCGCGCGGTCCCTGTGCGCTCGATGCTGTGCCAGGATTGGCCTGCCCGGCACGGGCCGTAGCGTTCGGCCAGGCCTTCGAGCAGCATCGCCGCCTGCCCCTGGAAACTCATTTTTGCGCTGACGCCGAGCATGCCGGCTGCGGCGTCGAACCAGCGGCCCATGCTGGTGGTCAGCGGCAGGCCGCTGCCGTGCTCGGCCATGCGCGTGACCATTTGTGCCACCTGCGCGGCGCCGGCCTGCGCCGCAAAGCGTTGCTCGATGTCGCCGGCCCGGCCGATCAGGCCGAGGGCGGCGGCGGCCATGCGCCACGGTGCGCGCGCGGCATGTTCGCCGCCGGGCAGGGCAAGCGGACGCAAATGGCCGAGGCGCTCGCACTGCGCGCCATCGACGCGCAGCAATTCGCCGCCCCAGGCACTGCCGTCGCTACCCAGGCCGACGCCGTCGAGCGCCAGCCCCAGCACCGGTTCGTCGATCCGGTGTTCGGCCAGAATGGCGCCGATGTGGGCATGATGATGCTGGACCGCGAGCAGCGGCACCTGCCATCTGGCGGCGAGCTGCTGTGCCAGGCGCGTGCTGAAATAATCGGGATGGCAGTCGTGGGCGATTGCCTGCGGGCGCAGCTGCAGCAGATGGCACAGATGCCCGACCGCGCTCTCGAACGCCAGGCAGTTCGCGACCCGGTCGAGGTCGCCGATATGCGGCGACAGATGGGCCTGTTTGCCGCGCACCAGGCACAGCGTGCTGTTGTAGTGGGCGCCCAGCGCCAGCAGCGGCGCTCCCGCGCGCGCCAGCGCGATCGCCGCCGGTGCGTAGCCGCGTGCGCGGCGCAAAAATTGGGTGCTGCCGTCGGCATGGCAGCGCAGCACGCTGTCGTCGCAGCGGTTGACGATGGCGCGCTCGTGCAGCAGAAAGACGTCGGCAATGCCGCGCAGCTGGCGCTGGGCGTCGAGGTTATCGGTCACCAGCGGTTCGCCATGCAGATTGGCGCTGGTCATGACCAGCAGCAGCTCTTGCGGCTCGCTCAGCCATGCCAGACCGTCGGGGCGGCCGGCCGCCTGATGGAACAGCAGATAATGCAGCGGCGTATAGGCCAGCATCACGCCCAGCCACGCCATGCCGGGCGCGACCTCGGGCAGCAGGCGATCGGCTTGCGGACTCTTGCGCATCAGGACGATCGGGCGCTGGGCCTGGGTCAGGACCTCGATTGCCGCCGCGTCGGGAGCTACCAGCGCCGCCAGCGAAGCCGGATTGGCGGCCATCACGGCCAGCGGCTTTTCCTCGCGTTGTTTGCGCAGGCGCAGGCGGGCGACGGCGGCGCTGTTGCGGGCGTCGCAAGCCAGATGAAAGCCGCCGAGGCCCTTGATCGCGACGATCTCGCCGCGCCGCAAGGACGCCAGTGCCTGCGCAATCGGATCGTCGCCAGTGTCGATGTCGCCGGATTGCTTCGGCTCATGCGGACGCGCATCGAGCAGTGTGAGGCGCGGTCCGCATGCGGGGCAGGCGTTCGGTTCGGCGTGAAAACGGCGCTGCGCCGGATCGTCGTATTCGGCCTGGCAGGCCGGGCATTGGACGAAGGCGGCCATGCTGGTGTTGGCGCGGTCGTAAGGCAGTTGCGTGACCAGCGAATAGCGCGGGCCGCAGTCGGTGCAGTTGATCAGCGCATAGCGATAGCGGCGGTTGGCTGGTGCGAACAGCTCGGCCAGACAGGCCGGGCATACCGCGCAATCGGGGCCGATCGCCGCATTGGCGCCGTCCTGCACGCTCGACTCGATCGAAAAGCCGGGCTGGCCGCGACTGCCGAGCTTGTTGCCGTGCCTGCCTGGCTGGCCCTCGTCGTCGGCCGGGGCCAGCGCGAGCGTCGTGATGTCGTCGATTCTGGCGCGCGGCGGCGCCTGCGCATGCAGTTGTGCGCGGAACGTGGCCAGCGCCGCGGCGCTGCCTTCGATTTCGAGCGTGACGCCGTGGCCGTCGTTGCGCACCCAGCCGTCCAGCGCCAGTTGCCGCGCCAGCCGGTAGACAAAGGGCCGGAAGCCGACCCCCTGCACAAGGCCGGAAATCGACAGCCGTTGCCGCTGGGTGGGGTGCGGCGTGGCCATCAAGCCGCCTGCGCAGCCCCGCTTGCGCGCGCCTTGGACGCGCCCTCGGCCAGCCAGGCTATCCATTCGTCGCAACCGGCGCCGTTTTTGACCGACAGGCAAATGACGCGCAAGTCGGGCCGCACCTGCCGCGCCATGCGGATGGCCGCCTCGACATCGAAGTCAAGGTAGGGCAGCAGGTCGATTTTGCTCAGGATCATCAAGTCGGCGGCGCGGAACATGTCCGGGTATTTCAAGGGCTTGTCCTCGCCCTCGGTGACCGACAGGATGACCACTTTGTGCGCTTCGCCGAGGTCAAAAGCGGACGGGCACACGAGGTTGCCGACGTTTTCGATCAGCAGCAGGCTGTGCTCGGGCAGGGCTTGCCCGGCGTCGAGGCGCTCGAGCGCCTGGGCGATCATCCGCGCATCGAGATGGCAGCCCTTGCCGGTGTTGATCTGCACTGCCGGCGCGCCGGTGGCGCGGATGCGGGCGGCGTCATGATCGGTTTGCTGGTCGCCTTCGATGACGGCCAGCGGCGTTCTGGCCGCCCAGCGCACGATGGTGTCGACCAGCAGGCTGGTTTTGCCGGAACCGGGACTGGAGACGAAATTGAGGGCGAACACGCCGCGCTCGGCGAGATGGCGACGGTTTTGCGCGGCCAGCGCATCGTTGCTGGCCAGGATATTTTGCTCGATGCGCAGCGTGCGCTCGGCGCCCAATTGCGGCGCATGCACTGCGCCCAGCGGCATCGTGCCGCCGGCCACCCGGCGATAGGCGCCGCGCGCCAGGCCCGCCGCCGCGGAAGAATGTCCGTGAGGATGCACATGCGGATGCGCATGCGTGCGTCCCTCTTTTTTGCCATCGATCGTTACGTCGTCATGCCCACAGCCACATCCAGGATCGCTACACATGTATGTCCTTGTCTAAGCCACTGCAATATTGACAACCTGCATTTCTTCGCCGGCATTGACGGTCAGGCGATAACCGCCACAGGCGGGGCAGGCGGCACCGAGCGCGCTCAAGCGCCGGTTTTCCCTGCAGTCTTCGCACCAGGCCTGGCCGGCCCGGCGCTCGACCGTAAACACGGCATTGGCGGCCACGCCGTCGGCCGCCACCAGTTCGCAGCAGTACAGCAGTGCGTCCACATCGACTTGTGCAAGCAAGCCCAGTGCCAGCCCGACTGCGCTGACCCTGCTCGCACCGGCTTGCCTGGCATTCGACTCAACAATGTCGATCACGCTTTCCGCGAGCGTCAGTTCATGCATGCTGCCTCCCTTTGCATTTGCATATTATTACTTTTTGTCCACGCCCGGCATGTCTCGCCATCTTTTTTTATCGGCGTCCTGTTGCCGATGCGCCATGCAAGAGTGACGACGCGCCGTCATTTTTGTCGATGGCGACACGTCAACGGGCGATCTCGACACTTGCGCGATCCTTTGTTGTATCTTTGCCAAATACAAATAAGTCGAGATTGCCGCGTTCGCCTGGCGATCGCGGCTGCAGGCAGGGCAAGATTGTCATTTTCACAGGACAGGCGCGGGCCGCGGACAGTTGTTTTTTAGCGAAAATTGGCGGGTTTGTTTGTCTTTTTTTTTGCATTTTTCGGCAGTCGATGCCCGACAATCGCCGGTAAAGCGCTATCTGGCACGGCTTGTGCAACAGCTGGCTCAATAGCATCGAATTGGCACCCCATGAGAAAGTGCTGGAGACAACAGAGGAGGCGTAAAGATGAACCGGTTCATTATCGCTGAGCCACAGCTGTGTATTGGTTGCCGTACCTGTGAAATCGCGTGTGCCCTGGCACATCCCGTCGGTCTGGGCGCAGAAGCACTGTCGCCGCTCAATTTCAGACCGCGCTTGACGGTTGTCAAAAACGCCCGCGTCAGCACGCCGGTGCTGTGCCGCCATTGCGAAGACGCCCCTTGCCTGCATGCCTGCCCGAACGGGGCCATCATCTTTAGCCAGGACAGCGTTCAGGTATTGCAGGAACTGTGCGTCGGCTGCAAGACCTGCATGCTGGCCTGTCCTTATGGGGCGATCGAGGTAGTGGCGCTGCCGGAAGCGGCCAATGCCGATTTCTGGAGCGCGCGCACGGTGCGCGCCCAGGCCCTCAAGTGCGACTTATGCATAGACCATCCGGGCGGGCCTGCGTGCATAGCAAGCTGTCCGACCGATGCGCTGCACATGGTCGATCAACAAGTGATGGACGTCAGCATCAAAACCCGTCGTGAACAGGCAGCGCGGGAAATCCCGCTCGGCCAGTTTTAACCGCATCCATTCTTGCGTATAAGGAATCTGAATAATGAATAAAGTCATTTCGGTATGCCCTTACTGCGGTTCGGGCTGCAAACTGAATCTGCTGGTCGATAACGGCAAGGTGGTCGGCGCCGAAGCGGCTGACGGCGTCACCAACCAGAACGAACTGTGCCTGAAGGGCTACTACGGCTGGGATTTCATCAATGACACCAAGCTGCTCACGCCACGCCTGCGGCAACCGATGATCCGGCGCGAGCGCGGCGGCCAATTCGAAGCGGTGTCCTGGGATGAAGCGATCGCGTACGCGAGTTCGCGCCTGAAAGCGATCAAGGAAAAGTACGGTCCTGATTCGATCATGTGCACGGGCTCGTCGCGCGGCACAGGCAACGAATCGAATTATATCGCGCAAAAATTTGCGCGGGCCGTCATCGGTTCCAACAATATCGACTGCTGCGCCCGCGTCTGCCATGGTCCATCGGTCGCCGGCCTGATGCAGACACTGGGCAACGGCGCCATGAGTAATTCGATCTGCGAGATCGAAGATACGAAATGCATTCTTGTGTTCGGTTACAACCCGGCCGAAGCCCATCCCATCGTCGCCCGCCGCATCCTCAAGGCCAAGAAGAAGGGTGCCAAGATCATCGTCTGCGATCCGCGCTTCATCGAGACGGCGCGCGTCGCCGACCTCTATCTGCCGCTTAAGAACGGTTCGAACATGGCGCTGGTCAATGCGTTTGCCAATGTGCTGATCGCCGAAGGCCGCTATAACCAGCAATTCGTCGACAGTTACAGCGAAGGCTTCGAGGAATACAAGGCGATGGTTGCCAAATACACTCCCGAATACACGGCCGGCATCACCGGCCTGGCACCGGAGCTGGTGCGTGAAGCCATCCGCATGTACGCGGCCGCGCCGAGCGCGACGATTTTGTGGGGCATGGGCGTGACGCAGTGGGGGCAGGCGGTCGATGTGGTCAAGGGCTTGTCGAGCCTGGCCACGATTACCGGCAATCTGGCGCGGCCGAATGTGGGCGTCGGTCCGGTGCGCGGCCAGAACAATGTGCAGGGCGCGTGCGACATGGGCGCCTTGCCGAACACCTTGCCTGGCTATTATTACGTCACCGATGCCGCCGCGCGCGCGAAATTTGCCAAGGCCTGGGGCGTGCCAAGCCTGCCCGACAAGATCGGCTACGGCCTGACCGACGTCCCGCACAAGGTCCATGAAGGAAAACTGAAAGCCTTCTATATTTTCGGCGAAGATCCGCTGCAGACCGATCCCGATCTGGGCATGATGCGCGATGCGTTCGCCGAACTTGAATTCATCATCGTGCAGGACATCTTCATGACCAAGACCGCGATGATGGCCGATGTGATCTTGCCTGCCACTTCCTGGGGCGAGCACGAAAACGTGTTTTCGAGCGCCGACCGCGGTTTTCAGCGCTGCTACAAGGCGGTCGAGGCGGTCGGCGACGTCAAGGACGACTGGGAAATCCACAGTCTGATGGCAACCGCCATGGGCTATCCAATGCATTACAATAATGCACAGGAAATATGGGATGAGTTGCGCGGCCTGTGCCATCTGTATACCGGTGCGACCTATGAAAAGATGGCCGGTCTCGGCTATCTGCAATGGCCTTGCATCGATGAAGCCGATCCCGGCACGCCCTGGCTATACAAGGGCAACAAGTTCGACACGCCAAGCGGCAAGGCGCAGCTGTTCGCCGCCGAATGGCGCGCGCCCCTGGAAAAAGTGGACGATCAATATCCGCTGGGCCTGTGCACGGTGCGCGAGGTCGGGCATTACTCTTGCCGTTCGATGACCGGCAACTGTACCGCGCTGCAAACGCTGGCCGATGAACCGGGTTTCGTGCAGATACATCCCGACGATGCCAAGAAATACGGCGTCAAGGATCAGTCGCTGGTGTGGGTGGCGTCGCGCCGCGGCAAGGTCATCACGCGCGCCAATGTGAATGAGCGCGTCAATGCCGGCGCCGTGTACATGACTTACCAGTGGTGGATCGGGGCCTGTAACGAGCTGACGGTCGATCATCTCGATCCGGTCTCCAAGACGCCGGAATACAAGTATAGTGCGGTTGCGGTCGAAGCGATTCCCGATCAGGTCTGGGCCGAAAACCATGTCAAGAGCGTCTATAGCAAGATGAAGGCCGACATGCGCACGGCGGCATTGGCATGATCAGGCTCGACAGAATAGCGTCAACGTGCTCCCGGCTGCGGCCGGGGGCACGGTTTTTCTTATTGCTGTAATCTGGCAGTTATACATATTCAAGCGAGTCAGTCATGGTGCGTGATCTTCCCGAACAAAGGCTGTTTGCACCACACGGCGCAGGTTTGCAAGACCAATACGGGCGCAGAGTCGATTATTTGCGCCTGTCAGTCACCGACCGCTGCGATCTGCGTTGCAGCTATTGTCGGCCCCATGATTCCCTTGCCTATGCCGAGCCGCGCAACTGGCTGACGTTTGCCGAAATCGGGCGCGTGGTGGGCGTGTTTGCGCGCCTGGGCGTGGCGCGCGTACGCCTGACCGGCGGCGAGCCGCTGCTGCGGCGCAATCTGCCCGATCTGGTGTCGATGCTGGCGGCGCTGCCCGGCGTCGACGACCTGTCGCTGTCGACCAATGCGACCCGCCTGGCCCGCTTCGCACCCACCCTCAAGCGCGCCGGGCTGGCACGCATCAATGTCAGTCTCGATTCGCTCGACCGCGAATGCGTGCGCAAGGTGTCGGGGCGCGACAGCCTTGACGCCATCATGGATGGCATCATGGCCGGCAAGGCAGCCGGCCTGACGCCGATCAAGCTCAATATGGTGGCCATGCGCGGCGTGAACGAGCATGAAATCGAGCGGATGGCCGCCTTCAGCCTCGAAAACGGCTTCATCCTGCGCCTGATCGAAGCGATGCCGGTCGGTGACATGGGCCGCGATGCCGGTTATCTGTCACTTGATGCGGCGCGCGCGAAACTGGTCGAACGCTTTGCGCTCGAACCGTGTACGGCGACCCTGGGCGGCGGCCCGGCCGTGTATTGGCAGACGGCAGACGGCCGCGGCCAGATCGGCTTCATCACGCCGATTTCCCGGCATTTTTGCGCCACGTGCAACCGCGTGCGGCTGTCGGTCGAAGGCACGCTGTATCTGTGTCTTGGACAGGAGCAGCGCTGCGAACTGCGGCCGCTGTTGCGCGACAAGGCGAGCGACGCCGAACTCGAGGCGGCGATCCGTGCGGCCATCGAACTGAAGCCGCAACGACATGACTTTCTGGCCGCGCCAGAAAAAATCATGCGTTTCATGTCGCAGACAGGCGGTTAGCATGAGGGAGCCACGGCACACTTTTCTTGATGCGCTGCGGGCCATTTTCAGCGACGGCACGGGCGACTTGCGGCGCAAGGTCGTCGCCATGTATGGCTTTCTGATCGTTTTCCACCTGTTTGCCTGGGCCTGGGCGTTTGCCGCCTTCCATGACTATCCGGTGCTGCTCGGCACGGCGCTGATGGCATACGGTTTCGGCCTGCGGCATGCGGTCGATGCCGACCATATCGCGGCCATCGACAATGTGACGCGCAAGCTGATGCAAGAGGGCAAGCGCCCGGTCGGCATCGGCATGCTGTTTTCGCTCGGGCATTCGACCATCGTGTGGGTAATGACGATTGCCGTGGTTGCCACCGAACTGGCGCTGAAGAGCCGTTTCGAGGCTTTCAAGGCCTTTGGCAGCGTGGCCGGTACCATCGTCTCCTGCCTGTTCCTGCTGGCGATCGCCTTGATGAATGCGGTCTCGCTGCTTGGCATCGTGCGCGCATTCCGGCGCGTGCGCAGCGGCCAGACTTATCACGAAGAAGAGTTCGACATATTGATCGGCAAGGGCGGCCTGCTGGCGCGCGTGCTGCGGCCGATGTTTCGCTCGATTAGCAAGAGCTGGCATATGTATCCGCTGGGCCTGCTGTTCGGACTCGGTTTTGACACGGCCACCGAAATCGGCCTGATGGGCATTTCGGCGGCGTCGGCCGCGCAAGACATGTCGATCTGGACCATCATGGTGTTTCCGATGCTGTTTACGGCTGGCATGACTCTGATCGACACCACCGACAGCATCCTGATGCTGGGCGCTTATGGCTGGGCTTTCGTCAAGCCGATTCGCAAGATTTACTACAATATGACGATTCTGACGCTGTCGATCACGGTCGCGCTGGTCGTTGGCAGTATCGAAGGCCTGGGCCTGGTCGGCGCCAAGCTGGCCTTGACGGGGCGGTTCTGGAATGCCATCGGCTCGCTCAACAGCAATTTCGGCACGATTGGCTATGTCATCATCGGCCTGTTTGTGGCCAGCTGGGTGTTGTCGGGTGTGCTGTACAAATGCCTGGGTATCGAGGCTACGGAAATGAACAGATGAGGATTTTTTTGCCGCCGTGCCACCGGCGGCTGGCTTGCATTGCATGGCAACCATTGGTGCGCGTAATTCCGATAAAAGACCGGTCTTGTCGAGGCTGGAAAAAGGCGGGGATGAGAGCCAACGGTTTCTGAGAGTGGGCATTGCCTTGAAATTTTTAAACCGTCAGCGGCATCTGCCTCTGACCTAAGCGAGGCCTGTTGCGATATATTGGATCGAATTAATTGCAACGGGAGCATTTTTAAAAAGGAGGGCTAATTCAAATATGTCGATTCAGTTGCCGCGTAACCATAGATTGCATAGGACCAAAATAATAATTCATTTCTACCAACTCAGGAGATACATTCATGAGCTCAAAGGATATTGCCGCACCGGGCGGGAACGCCTTTCTTAACTTCACGAGTAACCGATGGATGCAATTGATCTTCGGTATTCTCTGCATGGGATTGGTCGCCAATCTCCAATATGCATGGACTTTGTTCGTCACTCCGCTGGAGGCGAAAAACCACTGGGGCCTGTCGGCCATCCAACTGTCATTTGCCATATTCATTGTGGTCGAAACCTGGCTGGTGCCGATCGAAGGCTGGCTGGTCGACAAATTCGGTCCGCGGATCGTGATCGCCATCGGCGCCGTGTTTGCCGCCGTCGGCTGGATGATCGACGCCCATGCGACCACGCTGGCTGAGCTGTATACTGCGGCCGTGATTGCCGGTATCGGCGCCGGTTGCGTCTATGGCACATGCGTCGGCAATGCCTTGAAATGGTTTCCCGACAAGCGCGGCCTGGCGGCCGGCTTTACTGCCGCCGGTTTCGGCGCAGGCGCGGCGGTGACCGTGATTCCGATTGCGAACATGATCCAGACCTCTGGCTATGAGCGTGCCTTCATGTTCTTCGGCATTGCGCAAGGCGTCCTCATTTTCATTTTCGCCATGTTCATGGTGCGTCCGGCACCGCCCAAAGGTGTGCAGCCTGCACCGCGCATCGTCACCACCAAGGTCGATTACACGGCAGGGCAGATGGTCAAGACCCCGGTATTCTGGCTCACTTATCTTCTGTATGTGGCCGTTGCGGCCGGCGGCCTGATGGCGACCGCGCAAATCGGTCCGATCGCCAAGGATTACGGCCTGGCCAAGCTGCCTATGTCGCTGTTTGGGCTGACGCTGCCTTTGCTGACGATGACGCTGTCGATCGACAATCTGGCCAACGGCTTTACCCGTCCTTTGTGCGGTTTCATCTCGGACCGCATCGGCCGTGAAAACACCATGTTCATCGTCTTCATCGGCGAAGGCCTGTCGATGCTGGGCCTGATGAAATACGGCCATAGTCCGATCGCCTTCATGACGTTTGCCGCGCTGGTGTTCCTGTTCTGGGGCGAAATCTTCTCGATCTTCCCAGCCATTTGCGCCGATACCTTTGGCGTCAAGTTTGCAGCCGGTAATGCCGGCACGCTGTACACGGCAAAAGGCACGGCATCGCTGCTCGTGCCGCTGGCCTCGGTCCTGTCTGCCGGTGGAAATTGGGATCGGGTATTTATTGTCGGCGCTGCAATTAGCATTGTCGCCGCCATCCTTGCCAAATTCGTGCTGGCGCCGATGCGCAAGCGTTTCATCGACGAGGCCAATGCGGCGATTGTCGCCAAGCCGGCGGCGCAACCGGCTGCCGGCATGATTGATGGCGGCAATTTGGCTAAAAGTAAGGTGATCTGACGATGTCCGGCGGCCGCCCATGAGCGTCGCCTGCCTTGTCCGCTTTACCTGCTAGTGTGCACCTTCCGGTTGAAACCGATGCCGGAGGGCTGCACGCAGCTTGGAGTCGTCAACAACAGATGTGCCGGCGCGGCTGAGCTCGCGTCATGCTCGCCGCCATTCGCATAGAGTTGCGGCTGCCCGCTAGCTCCCCTTGTTTGCCGCCTGCGATGAGCGCAGGCAGCAGCCGGAAAACAAAAAACCCGCATTCTCTGGAGAGAAGTGCGGGCTTATGGACGCTCTTGGATTTCTTCAAACATATTCATGGTGCCGGGATCCGGAATCGAACCGGAACGCCCTCACAGGCGCGGGATTTTGAGTCCCGTGCGT
>JAIZVZ010000052.1 GCA_021768485.1 Oxalobacteraceae bacterium
CCATCTGCACCGGCATCCTGCTGGCCTTTGCGCTGGGCCTGCAGCCAGTCTGGTGGCTGGCCTGGCTGGCGCCGGTTCCGCTGCTGGCGCTGGCTTTCGACGCGCCGCTGAAAACCGCGGGCCCGATGGTGGCGCTGGCGGCGCTGATCGGCGCCAGCGCGAATGCCCGTTATTACGCCTTGCTGATGCCGCTGCCGGCGGTATCGGCGGTCGTCGCCGCCAATACCTTGCTGTGGACTTTCGTGGTGCTCGGCGCGCGCCGCATCGTCGTCCGATACCGGCGCTGGTGGTGTGCGCTCGCCTACCCCATCCTGTGGGTCGCCTGCGATACCGTGATGGCGGCCTTTCTGCCCGACGGCAACTGGGGCAGCTACGCCTATTCGCAAGCCGATTTCCTGCCGGTGGCGCAGCTGGCCGCGCTGTTCGGCGTCAGCGGCATCCTGTTCCTGCTGGCCTTGTTTGCCTCGACGCTGGCCATGGCTCTGGTCTATGGCCGCACAATCGCGCACGGCCGATGGCTGTACGGCGGCACCGCCTTGCTGCTGCTGCTCGCCTACGGCTACGGCAGCCTGCGCCTGCAACTGGCCGATGGCGGCCAGCAGACCGTCTTCGGCCTGGCCGCCATCGATGACGTCGTCGACAGTCGTTCGCCGGCGCCGCAGGTCGCCGAGCTCTGGCGTCAATACGACCGCCACGTGGCCACACTGGCCGCGCAAGGCGCGCAAATAATTGTATTACCGGAAAAAATTGCGGTGCTCAAACCGTCGCAGGCGCTGCAATGGCAACAGCATCTGGCGGCGCTGGCGACGCAGCAACAGGTCTGGCTGGAAGCCGGGATCGGCCTCGATGAAGGCGGCTCGCGCAGCAATCTGGCCTGGCTGTTTGCCCCCGACGGCACGCGGGCCGCAAGCTATCAAAAACATTTCATGGCCCCGCCCGAACGCGATTTCGTTGCCGGCCATGCTTACGAACTGCATGCGATCAAGGGCTTGAGCTATGGCCTGGCAATTTGCAAAGACATGCATTTCGCGGCATTGGGACGCCAATACGGCATGCGACATGCCGACGTGATGCTGGTGCCGGCCTGGGACTTCGGGCTCGACAGCTGGCTGGCGGCGCGCATGACGGCGCTGCGCGGCATCGAAAACGGCTATGTGGTGGTGCGCTCGGCGCGCAATGGCTGGCTGACGGTCAGCGATGCCTACGGCCGCGTGCTGGCCCAGGCCGGCAGCCGCGGGCTGCCCGGAAGCGCGCTGCTGGCGCGGGTGCCGGTGCGGCCGCAAATCGCCACGCTGTACACGCTGACCGGCAATTTGCTCGGCTGGATTTGCGTCGGCGCCGCGGCGCTCGTGCTGCTGACGGGGCGCCGCTGGCACCGGCGCGCTGCGCGCGCAGAGCCGGCGATTTAAACGCCGCGCGCGCTCAGAGCAGACGCCGCAGCGGCTTTTCGGCAGCGGCATCCGTAGTCACGCCGGTGGCAAGGCCAGCGCCGACATCGGCAGCATTGCCGGTCCCGACACCGGCGCCAGCGTCAATGATGCGCAGCGAATAATCGGTGGCGCGCACATCCTTGGTCAGGCTGCCGACCGAAATGCGGTCAACGCCGGTGCCGGCGATCGCCCGCACCACATCGAGCTGGATGCCGCCCGACGCTTCCAGCAATGCCTGCCCGGCCGTGATTGCCACCGCCTGCCGCATAGAATCAAGATCGAAATTGTCGAGCAGGATCGAGGCCGCACCGCAGGCCAGGGCTTGGCGCAACTGTTCCAGCGTCTCGACTTCGATCTGGATCGGCACGCCGGCGGCCAGAGCCTTGGCCGCCGCCAGGGCCGGGCCGATGCCGCCGGCCGCGGCGATATGATTTTCCTTGATCAGGATGCCGTCGTACAAAGCCAGCCGCTGATTCCGGCCGCCACCGACGCGCACCGCATACTTTTGCGCCAGCCGCAGGCCGGGCAAGGTCTTGCGCGTATCGAGAATGGCGGCGCCGCTGCCGGCGATCGCCTCGACGTAGCGGCGCGTGCTGCTCGCCACGCCAGACAGCAATTGCAGAAAATTGAGGGCGCTGCGCTCGGCCGTCAACAACGCGCGGGCCGGGGCCTCGATCCGGCACACCACGCTGTCGGCGAGCATGGCGTCGCCTTCGGCATACAGCCAGTCGATTTCGATGCTCTGGTCGAGCGCCAGCATGATCGCTTCGAACCATGGGGCGCCGCACAGCACGGCCGGCTCGCGGACCACGACCTGGGCCTGGACCCGGGCTGTTTCCGGCACCAGTTTGCCGGTCAGGTCGCCAGTGCCGACGTCTTCCAGCAAGGCCGCCAGGATGTTGCGCTCGAAGGCCTGCTGCAAGGCGGCGTCGAACTGAGCGTGGGGGTTGCGCAGCGTGCTCATGCCGGACCGACGCCGGAAAACAGCGGCGCTTCCCTGGCCAGATCGGGACCTGCCTGCACGCGGGCCTTTTTGGCCGCGGCAAAATCGAGCATGCGATTGATCGAGCGGATCGCGGCACTGCCTACGACCGGATCGACCTCGATCTGATTGGCCCCCGTTTCCAGCACCTGGGCCAGATTGGCCAGGCCGTTCATCGCCATCCACGGGCAATGCGCGCAGCTCTTGCAGGTGGCGCTGTTGCCGGCGGTCGGCGCTTCGATAAATGTCTTGCCGGGCGCGGCCTGGCGCATCTTGTGCAGGATGCCGTTGTCGGTGGCGACAATAAAGGTGCCGGCCTCGGACTGCACGGCGGCGGCGATCAGTTGCGAGGTCGAACCGACGACATCGGCCTGCGCCACGACATTGGCCGGCGATTCGGGATGGACCAGCACTTTGGCTTGCGGATATTGAAGCTTGAGCAAGTCGAGTTCGATTCCCTTGAATTCGTCATGCACCAGGCACGAGCCCTGCCACAGCAGCATGTCGGCGCCGGTCTGCTTCTGGATATAGGCGCCCAGATGCTTGTCGGGCGCCCACAGGATTTTCTTGCCCTGCGCATGCAGATGGGCGACGATGTCGAGACCGATCGACGACGTCACCATCCAGTCGGCGCGGGCCTTGACTGCGGCGCTGGTATTGGCATACACGACCACCGTACGGTCGGGATGCCGGTCGCAAAAAGCGGCGAATTCGTCGGCCGGACAACCGAGGTCGAGCGAACAGGTGGCGTCGAGATCGGGCATCAGAATGGTTTTTTCCGGGCTCAGTATCTTGGCCGTCTCGCCCATGAAACGCACACCGGCCACCACCAGCGTCTTGGCCGCATGATCGCGTCCGAAACGCGCCATTTCCAGCGAATCGGAAACGCAGCCGCCGGTCTCTTCGGCCAGGTCTTGCAGGTCGGCGTCGACATAATAGTGCGCCACCAGCACGGCCTGCTTTTCAATCAATAGCGCGCGGATGCGCTCCTTGAGCGCGATTTTTTCGCTGGCGCTCGGTGCCGCCGGCGTACGGGCCCAGGCCTGGGCGGTGCAGCTGGCGCCATTTCCAGTGTCCTGGCGCGGCCGCTCGAACTCGACAGTCTTGATGGTTGCGGTTTGCATAATATTCAAATCGATTCAAGAAACGGTTAAAACGTCGGTTGAAAACTCGGTCAAAAAGAGCGGAAATACGGCCTGACAAAGACATGTCTGCTCAGTGCCGCAGCCGCAGCCAATACCGCAGTCAACACTTCAGTCAATGCCCTGACTTTTCAGATAATCCTCGTAAGTGCCGCGGAAATCGACCACTTCGTTTTCCTTCACTTCGAGCACGCGCGTGGCCAGCGAGGAGACAAACTCGCGGTCGTGCGATACGAAGATCAAGGTGCCGGCGTATTTTTCAAGGGCGATATTGAGCGATTCGATCGATTCCATATCCATGTGATTGGTCGGCTCGTCCATCAGCAACACGTTGTGCCGTCCCAGCATCAGCTTGCCGTACATCATGCGGCCCTTTTCACCGCCCGACAACACCTTGACCGATTTGCGCACATCGTCGCCGCCAAACAGCAGACGGCCGAGGATCGAGCGCACCGCCTGGTCGTCATCGCCCTCCTTGGTCCACTGGTCGATCCATTCGGTCAGCGTCTTGTCGCTGGCAAATTCCTCGGTCGGATCTTGCGGCATATAGCCGATATTGGCGTGCTCGGCCCATTTGATGGTGCCGCTATCGGGTGCCAGGCCCGTGACATCGATCCCGCCCATGCAGCGCAGCAGCGTGGTCTTGCCGGCGCCGTTGGCGCCGATGATCGCAATCCGCTCGCCGGCCTCGACCAGGATATCGAATTTGCTGAAAATGGTGCGGTCGTATTTCTTGCTCAGGCCTTCGATCTCGACCGCTTGCCGGTGCAGCTTCTTTTCGCCGTCGAAGCGCACGAAAGGATAGGCGCGCGAAGACGGCTTGAGGTCTTCGACCTTGATCTTCTCGATCTGCTTGGCGCGCGAAGTGGCCTGGCGCGCCTTCGACTTGTTGGCGGCGAAGCGGCGCACGAAGTCCTGCAGCTCGGCGACCTTGTCCTTGGCCTTGGCGTTATTGGCCAGTTGCTGGTTGCGGGCCTGGGTCGAGGCGAACATGTAGTCGTCGTAATTGCCCGGGTAGATCTTGACCGTGCCGTAATCCATGTCGGCCACGTGGGTGCAGACCTGGTTCAGAAAGTGGCGGTCATGGGAAATGATGATCATGGTCGAATTGCGCTCGTTGAGCACGTCCTCCAACCAGCGGATGGTGTTGATGTCGAGGTTGTTGGTCGGTTCGTCGAGCAGCAGGATGTCTGGATTGGAAAACAGCGCCTGCGCCAGCAGGACGCGCAGCTTCCAGCCCGGCGCCACATTGCTCATCGGGCCCTGGTGCTGGTCGATCGAGACGCCGGCGCCGAGCAGCAATTCGCCGGCGCGCGATTCGGCCGTATAGCCGTCGTATTCGGCAAACTTGGCTTCGAGGTCGGCCGCCTTCATGTAGTCTTCATCGGTCGCCTCGGGATTGGCATAGATCGCATCGCGTTCGGCCATCGCCGCCCACATTTCGGTATGGCCCATCATGACCACGTCGAGCACCCGCATTTCTTCGAAGCCGAACTGGTCCTGGCGCAGCTTGCCGAGGCGCTCGTTCGGGTCCAGCATGACCGTGCCGGCCGAAGATTCGAGATCGCCGCCGAGAATTTTCATGAAAGTCGACTTGCCGCAGCCGTTGGCACCGATCAAGCCATAGCGGTTGCCTTCGCCAAATTTGACGGAAATGTTTTCAAACAGCGGCTTGGCGCCGAATTGCATCGTAATATTTGCTGTGGATAGCACGGGTATTGCCTTTAAAAGCGTGAATTAAACAACCTTCTATTTTACCATTGCCAGGGCGGCTATGGATCGAAAGGCCAGAAGGTTGATTTAACGCAGATGGGGATAGCCGGCCATGGCCAGGCTGAAAGCGCCCTGGCGGCTGCGCAACTGGGCATAGCCACCGATCGGCAGGGTGACGCGGCGGCGGATATGTCCAAATGGCAAGCCAGTCAGAACCGGCGTCCTCAGCTGCGACCGGATAAACGCCAGCATCGCCTGGAAATTATAGCCATTTTCGAACTGACCGAGCCGGTAGCCGGAAAAATCGCCGAGTATGATGGCTTGCTGTTTGTCGAGCACGCCGGCATGATGCAATTGCAACAACATGCGCTCGACCCGGAACGGATGTTCGGCGATATCTTCCAAAAACAGGATGCCGCCCTCGATTGCCGGGAAATACGGCGAGCCTAACAGATGCGTCAACATCGTCAGATTGCCGCCCCACAACGTGCCATCGACTTCCACGCTCGGATTGTCGGCCGCTTCCACGCAAATGGCGTGGCGCGTGTTGCCCGCGCACTCCCAGAAGTTCTGCAGCGTGAAGGCGTCCAGCGTCTCGCCGCTCCAGTCGTCGCAAATCATCGGCCCGGCAAAGCTGGCGGCCCCGGTCTGCGCCAGCAAGGCCAGGCTGAAGGCATTGAAGTCGCTATAACCGACAAACAGCTTGCCGCTGTCGGCGCACATCTTGTAATCGATTTCAGGCAGAATCCGGCTCAGGCCGTATGAACCGCGCAGCGCCAGCACGACCTCGACGTCGGCGTCGCGCGCGGCGGCATGCAATTGCATGCGGCGGGCGCCGTCGGTGCCGCCGAAACGCATGTGCTTGCAGGCGGGATCGTAATAATTGTGGACCTCGCAGCCCTGCTGTTCGAGACGGGCAACCGCGCGCGCTATCAGGGCGTCGTTTTGCGGGCAACCGCTGGGCGCGACAATGGCCACGCCACAGTTGCGTTGGCGCACGCTGGCCAGTATCTGCTCTTCCGGCAGGCAGCCCGCCTCAGTTGCCAAGCCGGCCGCCTCCCCCGTTGCCACTCCCGTTGCTGCTATCACATTCCTCTCCCGCTCAATGTATTGCACTTGGTACCGACGACACTGAAGACTGCGACGACACTGAAGACTGCGATGATACCGCGGCCGGCGCGACAGCAGGCTGCAATGTAGTCAATTTTGCCACACTTCGCGCACTTTCATTGCCAAGGCGGTCGACGGCGCTGACCACCACCATGTCGACCGCGCCCCATTGCGCATCGTCGGCCAGCTCGAACACCGGACGCGCCGCCGGCACCACCGAAAAGCGCCAGCGCGTCTTGTCGTATCGGGCCCAGACCGCATAACGGGCCACCGGCTTGCCGCCGGCCGGGCTCAGGCTGACCGTGGTGGCGGCGCGGCCGGCGCGGCTGAGCAGCAGCGCCGGCGCCGCCAGCCCCTCGTTGCCGAGCCAGGGCGTGGCCGGCACCAGCGCCGCAACCGCATATGGTCCGGCGCGCAACTGATCGGCAATGCCGCTGCGGTTTTGCATCAGGGCCGCGATGCTGAAATGGGCGTGGCCGTCGACCTTGCCCGCTTCCGTATGCGTGAGCGCGATCTGGTTCAGGATTTCGCTGCTCTTCCACGAGCGCTCGCTATTGTCGATCCGGCTCGTAAACAAACCCGGCCACAAATGCCGGTGAAATGTGTTTTGGCCGGCCCAATAATCGAGCAAGACCCCAAAAGCTTGCGGCTTCTGGTCGATTGGCCAGTACAGCTGCGGCGACAGATAATCGAGCCAGCCCTTGTTCAGCCACAGCTCGGCATCGGCATATAATTTGTCGTATTGGCTGAAGCAGCAGATGCCGGGCGGACGCAGATCGGGCCGGCCGATGCCGAACGGGCTGATGCCGAAACGCACCCAGCTTTTTTCGCGATGGATGCCGGCATACAGGCGCTCGACCAGCTCGTTGACGTTTTGCCGGCGCCAGTCGGCCCGCGCCAGCGTTCCGCCGCCGGCCAGATAGGCTTGCCAGCTCGGCTCATCGGGGAAATCGAGTTCGCCGCTGGCCGCTCTGGTCAGCGGCGCACCGAGCGTGGTCGCCATCTGCAGGCCGGCGCCGCCATCGGCCGCGTTCAACCGGATTTCCCGCACTCCTTCGCGGGCCCCTTCGCGCGCCGCGTCGATCGGATAAGGATAGAAATAATCGTCGATATGAATGGCGTCGACGTCATAGCGCCGCACGACGTCGAGAAATACCGCGACCGTATGGGCCACGGCCCAGCGGTCGCCGGGGTCGACCCACAGATATTTGCCGTACTGGCGCACCGCCGATGGATGGTTGCTGGCAATATGCAGCGGCGACAGCGGCGACCTGGAGTCGGTATTGCGGGCCCGGTAAGGATTGAACCAGGCATGCAATTCGAGGCCGCGCGCATGGGCTTCCGCAATCCACATCTTGAGCGGATCGTAAAACGGTTCGGGCGCCTTGCCCTGGGTGCCGGTCAGGTATTCCGACCACGGTTCCAGCCGCGAGGCATAGATGGCATCGGCGGCCGGGCGCACCTGCAAGATCACGGCATTCATGTTCAGGCTCTTGAGGCGGTCGAGGATCGCAATGATTTCCGCCTTTTGCTGGGCCACCGTCAGATTGCTGCGGCTGGGCCAATCGATATTGGCCACGGTCGAGACCCAGGCGGCGCGAAATTCGCGCGGCGCCGGCGGCGGCACATCAGGGTCGGCCGTTTGCATCTGGTCGTTCGGCAGGCCAGCGGACTGCGGGCCCGGCTCTTGCATCGCACATCCCTGCACCAGCAGCACCAGCGTCGCCAGCATCGCCAGCAACGCCGCCCACGCCAGCCGGCCCTTTACCTTGTTATTCGCATACATCGCATCGCCTTTCAGGAGACGTCATTTTACAGCCTGAGTGGCCATTGCATTCTTTCATCGCTTCAGCAAAAAACTGTCATCGCACTTGATACACTTGTTTTCCGCGGTATTTTCCGCGGAATTTGCCGCACAAAACGCCGCACCAGCCGCCGCGCAGGCTGCATCGCGCCGATGCTTCAGACTGCCTCCTTTTTGCCGAACTGCGGGTCGATGCGCAGCCTGGCCGTCATGATCAGGCCGGGCAGCGTGGCGATGCAGACCCAGATGAAGAATTTGACATAACCGACATGGTCCTGGATCCAGCCGCTGAAAGCGCCCGGGATCATCATGCCGGCCGCCATGAAGCCGGTGCAAATCGAATAATGCGCGGTTTTTTGCGGGCCGTCGGCCACCATCATCATGTACAGCATGAACGCGGTAAAACCGAAGCCGTAGCCGAACTGCTCGATGGCCAGCGCGGCGGCAATGCACAGCAGGCTGTCGGGCTGCGCCAGCGACAGATAGACGAAGGCCAGGTTCGGCAGATGCACCGACAACACCATAATCCACAGCATGCGCTTCAAGCCGAAACGCGAAATCAGATAGCCGCCGAGCAGGCCGCCTAGCGTCAGCGCGAGCGGACCGATGCCGGCATAGACCCAGCTGATGTCGCGCGCCGCCAGGCCCAGTCCGCCCTTGGCGCGCGCATCGAGCAGGAAGGGCCCGACCAGCTTCAAGGCCTGCGACTCGCCGAGGCGGAACAGCAAAATGAAGGCCAGCGCCAGGCCGATGTCCTTTTTCCGGAAAAATTCGCGCAAAACCGCAAAATAACCCTTGAACGGATCGCGCTCGTTGACCGTGGCGTGATCCGAGGCCGGGCGCGGCAAGAGAAAATGATGGTAAATCGCGGCGCAGACGAAAAAGCCGGCCAGTATCAGGAAGACGCCGCGCCAGGCGCTGCCGACGCTGCCCGTATAGTCGGTCAGCCAGGCCGACAGAAACAGCAGGCCCGACTGCGCCGCCAGGCCCGAGATGCGGTAAAACGTGGAGCGCACGCCGACGAAGGCGGCCTGTTCGCGCTGGCTCAGGGCCAGCATATAGTAGCCGTCGGCGGCGATATCGTGGGTGGCCGAACTGAAGGCGACCAGCCACATCGCAGCCAGGCTGATGCGGAAAAAATGTGGGGCCGGAATCGCCAGCGCCACCATGCCGAAGGCGCTGCCGATCAGGATCTGCGCCGCCAGAATCCAGAAGCGCTTGGTGCGCAGCATTTCGATCAGCGGCGACCACAGCGGTTTGACGACCCAGGGCAGATACAGCAGGCTCGTGTAAAGCGCGGCGTCGGTATTCGAGATGCCCAGGCTCTTGTACATCAGTACCGACAGCCAGGTGACGACGAAATAAGGCACACCGGAGCTGAAATTGAGCGATGGCACCCAGCTCCACGCGCGGCGGCCGGCGCCGGCTATTGCTGGTTCACGCTTGATGGTCATGCATACTCGCTTCCTGTTTCAAGATTCGCACTCGCGGCGGCGAGCGACGACATTACACCAGTGTTGGCGCCGCTGCAACCTTTGCGCCCGATCCGGGCCAATCGAGCTAAGCGAGGGCCGTCGCCAGGGTTTGCGCCAGACTGTCGGCCTGCGCCCGCAAACTCAGCGCAAAAGCCTCGGTCAGGCGCGACGACGGCCGATGCAGCGGCCGCACCAGGCTGACCTGAAAATCGATCGAGACCGAAAAACGCCGCAGCGCCAGGCCCGGACCGGCTTCGTCGAGAGCGGTCAGCGGATTGACGATGGCCAGCCCGAGGTTTTGCCTGACCATGGCGCACACCGAGGCCGCGCTGGCGGTTTCGATGATGGCGTGGCGCTGCACGCCTGCGGCCGCAAACAAATCATCGAGCTGGCGCCGGTAACTATCCTGCAGCGACAGGTTGATGAAATTTTGGCCGGCGAAATCGGCCGGCTGCAGACGCTGGCGGCTCAGCAAGCGGTGCTGTTCCGGCAAGACACACACCATATCGCCGGAAAACAGCGCACTGGCGCTGGTGCCGGGCGGCGCCAGCGCGCTTTCGACGATGCCGAGGTCGTGCCGCTGGGTGCTCAGGCTCTCTTCGAGCCACGGTGACTCTTGCGGCGCAATCGACAAGCCGACCGCCGGATAAGACTGCAAGAACCGCTTGCAGGCGCCCGGCAGCAGGGTTTGCGCAAAAGTCGGCAGGCAGGCGACCGCCACCTGCCCGCTTTCGAACTGACGGATCGATTCGGCCACGCCGACAATGCGCTCCAGGCCGAGATAGGAGCGCCGCACCTCCTCGAACAAGACCTGGGCTTCGGCGGTCGGCAGCAGCCGGCCGCGCACGCGATCGAACAGTTTGAGGCCCAAAGCCGTCTCCAGCGCCGCCAGCTCGCGGCTGGTGGTCGGCTGCGAAGTGCGCAGCAACTGGGCAGCGCGCGTGACGCTGCCGGCGGTCATCACCGCCTGGAATACTTCGATATGGCGCAGCGAAACGGACATGGCAATCCTTCAGTTGGCGACAACATATATCATAAATGAATACATCACTAAAAATATAATATTTTATTGAATCGACAAAGTGCGGCATCATGCGCATGTTCAGCAAAAAACCATGACCGCAAGTCACACCCTGCAAATCGCACCAAGCCGACCGGAGCCGTAGCCATGACCAGCACCACCGACAAGATTTCCATCGACCACGCGCCTGAACTGGCGCAGCGCTTCGGCACGCCCTTGTGGATTTACGACAGCGCCGTGATCGTCGACCGCATCGCGCAATTGCGCGCCTTCGACGTCATCCGCTTCGCGCAAAAAGCCTGCTCCAACATCCATATCCTGAAATTGATGCGCGCCCACGGCGTCAAGGTCGACGCGGTCTCGATCGGCGAAGTCGAGCGCGCGCTGGCGGCCGGTTTCGGACCGGCCGCCGGCGCTCATAAAGGAGACGAGCTGGTATTTACCGCCGACCTGCTCGACCGCCCCACGCTGGCCCGCCTGGCCGAGCTGAAAATCGAGGTCAATGCCGGTTCGATCGACATGCTCGAACAATTGGGACAGGTCAGCCCCGGGCACCGGGTCTGGCTGCGCATCAATCCCGGCTTCGGCCACGGCCACAGCAACAAGACCAATACCGGCGGCGAAAACAGCAAGCACGGCATCTGGCACACGCAATTGCCGGCGGCGCTGGCCGTCATCAGACAATACGGCCTGCATCTGGTCGGTCTGCACATGCATATCGGTTCCGGTGTCGACTACAGCCATCTGGAACAGGTATGCGAGACGATGGTGACGCTGGCCACCGGCATGGCGCACGATATCGAAGCCATCTCGGCCGGCGGCGGACTGTCGATCCCCTACCAGGACGGCGGCGCGCGCGTCGATACCGCGCATTATTTCGGTCTGTGGGATGGCGCGCGGCGCCGGATCGCAGCCCACCTCGGCCATGCGGTCCGCCTGGAAATCGAACCGGGCCGCTTCCTGGTGGCAGAAAGCGGTTTGCTGGTGTCGGAAGTACGGGCCGTCAAGGATATGGGCCAGCAGCATTTCGTGCTGGTCGATGCCGGTTTCAACGATTTGATGCGGCCTTCTCTATATGGCAGCTACCACAGGATTTCGGTCGTGCCGAAGGACGGCGCGGCGCGCCCGCCAAGCCGGCCGACGGTGGTCGGCGGCCCGCTGTGCGAATCGGGCGACGTCTTCACCCAGCACGACGGCGGCATCGTCGCCCCGCGCGACCTGCCGGCGGCAGAAGTGGGCGACTATCTGGTATTTCACGACACCGGAGCCTATGGCGCCTCGATGTCGTCGAACTATAACAGCCGCCCCCTGCTGGCCGAGGTATTGCTGGAAAACGGCGGCGCGCGCCTGATCCGGCGCCGGCAAACGGTCGCCGAACTGATCGCGCTCGAACAATTCGACAGCTGAAGACGGACCGCGATGCAATATCGCCACAAAATGTAAGGCAAAAAAAGGCGGCGCTCCCAAACAGGATGCGCCGCCTTTTTTATGTCGAGAACAATCGGATCACGACGAATCAGCCATTCAGCGCGGGCCCAGCGCTAGTCGCGCCGCATCTCGGCGACGAAATCGTAGTAATCGCTGTGGCAATAGGAATGCGTCAGTTCAACCGCCTGGTTCTCGGCAGTATAGCCGATGCGGGTAATGAAGAGCAGCGCCTGGCCGACTGCCACCCCCATTTTTTCCGCCAGATGCGCCGGCGCATTGACCGCGCGGATGTGCTGCAAGGCGCGCACCGGTTCGCGTCCGACGCTCGTCAGATGCTCATACAGCGAGCCTTCGATCAGCTCGGGGCGCGGCAGCACGCTATGCGGCAATACGCTCACTTCGTAAATCATGACCACGGCATCGGCCAGGCGCAGGCGTTCCAGTCTTGCCACCTGCGTGTTGGGCGCCAGGCCCAGGTTCAGCTGCTCGGCCGCCGAAGCCGGCGTGATGGCGCGCGTCAGCCAGCGCGAACTCGGCTGGTAGCCGCGATTTTGCAAGTCTTCCGAAAAACTGCTCAGGCGCGACAAAGGCAATTCGATGCGCGGCGTGATGTAATTGCCGGAGCCGCGGCGGCGCACGATCAAGCCCTGCTCCACCAGTTGATCGATCGCCTTGCGGGCGGTCACGCGCGACACTTCCAGCAAATCGGACAGCAGACGTTCCGAGGGCAAGGCCTGATTGGCCTGATAACGCCCTTCGCGCACCGCCTGCCCCAGTTTGCGCGCCAATTGCATGTAAAGCGGCGAACTGTCGCGTGGATCTGGTTTGAATTCGACCGTAACTATTTCAGCATGGGCCATACGATGACCTTTTCATAAATATGGATAATATGGATAAAAATAGGATAGGAAACAGGCAACGGCGATCAGCGCGTCGCTCGCCCCGATTTAAAAAACGCTAATCCAAAATAGCGGCGCGCACACTGCCCGCCACCTCGGCGAGACGGCTCTCGGCCTCCCGCGCAGAAATCTTCTTGAGAATGGCGACAATCGCCACTTTCACTTTAAAACCGCTCTCTTCGAGCGCCTGCCGCGCCGCATCCTCGCCGGCACCGGTGGCCAGCATCGCCAGCCGCACGGCGCGCCGCACCAGCTTGGCATTGGTCGGCTTGACGTCCACCATCAGATTGCCGTACACCTTGTGCAGTCTTACCATCAGCGCACTGGAAAAAGTATTGAGCACGATTTTTTGCGCCGTGCCTGCTTTCAGCCGGGTGCTGCCCGAAATGATTTCGCTGCCGGTATCGAGCGTGATGCCGTACTGCGCCTGCTGCGCCAGCGGCGCCTCGACATTGTTGGCAATGCCGACCGTCAGCGCGCCGATTTCGCGCGCCGCGCTCAAAGCGCCCATCGCAAACGGGGTCGCGCCGGAGGCGGCCAGAATCAATACCACATCGTCGATGCCGGTACCGGCCGCCACGATATCGGCCGCGCCCTGCTCGAAACTGTCTTCGGCGCCTTCAATGGCTTCGAACATCGCTTGCCGGCCCCCGGCCAGCAGCGCGATGGCACGTTCCTTGGGCCAGGAAAAGGTCGGATACAGTTCGACGCTGTCGAGCAGCCCCAGACGCCCGGAAGTGCCGGCGCCGACATAAATCAGGCGTCCGCCGGCCTGCATCCGGGGCAGGCTGGCCGCCACCGCCGCGGCGATCTGCGGCGCCGCCGCGCGCACTGCGGCGACAGCGTCGAATTGGTCGTCGACCAGGGCCTCAATGAGCTGCTGATCGCGATATAAATCCAGATCGGCATGTTGGGCGCTCGGCGTTTCAGTCTTAATCATGTGCATCCTTGGCATTTCGCCGGCAATTGCTCCAGAGCACCGCGGCCGCGGAACGCCAGATCGTCGGCCCGACGGCTATGATAGCCGATAGCCGAAAAGTAAAAATGCATGTTACAACCCAGTTACAATTTCGCGTCTTTTGGGCAAACTACAATGCAAGCTGCCGCCATCTGCCGCCATCTTCCGGCAGCCGGCAGAAAACGCCGCCCACTGCCCGCTCAACGCAGCAGCCGGAATTATACAACCAATCAAATACCAAAGACAGATTTATGTTTCATTTAGGAATTAATTTGGATACGGGAAGAAAAGATGCGATGCGACGCCAGCAGGCGGCCGGGCCTGCAGCGTCGCCGCCATGTCAATGATATATCGCAGGCACATCGCAGACACATCACAGGCATGGCGCCAGCATGCGACCGAAGGGAGAAGTCAGGACGACGGGGCGGCAAACAGCCGTGCTTGCCTAATTAGCTGCCTAGTTTGCTGCATAATTCGCGGCCCAATTTAGTTGTCAATTGACAACAAATACTCAATGCCGGCGGTCTTCGATATCGAGATAGCGCCAGTTGGTGAACTCGACCGGATGCCGCATATAATTTTTCAGCCAGGGCTGACGCAGATCGACCGAAATCGGATAAGTACGGATCACCCACGGATTATAGGCATCGATCAGCTGCATCATTTGCCGGTAAATCGGTTTGCGCGCCGCCACATCGCCGAGCGCGCGGGCCTGTTCGTACAGCGCGTTATAGGCCGGCAGATTGAAGCGCGCATAATTGGCGCGACCGGCATTGGGACCGTACAGCAATTGAAAAAAATTGTCGCCGTCGGGGAAATCGGCAACCCAGTTCAGCTCGAACATCTGCACCCGGCCAAGGCGCGCGGCCTTGATCACCTCGGTTTTCTTGTCGCTCTTGAAGCTGACGCGGATCGCGATCGAAGCGAGCGCCTTGCGCCAGACCTCATCGCGCAGGCGGCCCTCGGTCGACGGCAGCGTGTGCATCAGCAGCGCCAGCGGCTGGCCGTTCGGCTGCAGCCGGTAGCCGTCGGCATCGCGCCGCTGATAGCCGTAACGATCGAGCAAGGCATTGGCCAGCGCCGGATCGTAGGCGACGCTGCTGCGGTAAGCGGGATCGTAGCCGAGTACATTCGGCGGCAAGGGCGACTGCGCCGGCAGTGCCAGCCCCTTGTCGAGCACGCGGATGTCTTCTTCGCGGTTATAGCTGAGCGCAATCGCGCGGCGCAAGGCGATCCGCTGCGGCGTATAGCCGCCGAGTACGGGGTCGTCCATATTCATCCACATATAGTAAGTCTGCAGCGGCGTAAACAAACTCATCCGGATCCCGCGCGCGGCGAGCTGCGGCTTCAGTTTGCCGCCGGCCAGCACCATTTCCGACATCGCCGGCGGCACCTGCTCCAGATAATCGAACTGGCCGTTGAAAAAGCCGAGCATGCGGGCCTGGTGTTCTTCGACGATCTTGACCTCGATCCGCTGCACGCGTGGCAGCGGCTGGCCTTCGAGCGCGCGGGCAATCGCCTGCGCCGCCGGGTCGGTGCCGGGCGTGGCGTGGAACAGGCGATGATAGTTGGGATTGGCCAGCAATTCGATGCGGCTGGCGCGCTGCCACTGGCCCAGCATGAAAGCGCCGGTGCCGACCGGATGGTTGCCGGTCTGTCCAGGATAGGCTTCGACCACTTCGCGCGCCAGCGCGCTGGTCGCGCTCATCGCCAGATAAAAGGGGAAATTGGCGTCGGCCCGGCGCAGCCGGATGCGCAGCGTGTAGCGGTCCAGCGCTACCAGTCCGGCCAGCGGCGCATCATAGTCGAATTTGCCGGCATGGGTGCGCAAGACCTCGTCGCCGACGATCTTGCCTTCAAACAGGAACAGCCATGGCGACTTCAGGGCCGGATCATACAGGCGCTTGATGCTGTAGACGTAATCGAAGGCGGTCAGTTCGCGCGCCTTCCCCTTGAATGCCGGGTCCGGCGCAAACAGAATGCCTTTTTTTAGCGTAAACAGATAAGTGCGGCCCTGCTCGCTCACCTGCGGCATGGCTTGCGCCGTATTGCCCTGCAATTGGACGGGCCGCGCCAGATAATCGTAGTGCAGCAAAGGATCGAAGATATTTTCGTTCAGGCTTTCGGTACTGATATCGGAAGCGACGGCCGGATCGAGTCCGGTCTCGCTATTGGTCAACAGCAAATGCAGCGTTTTGACGCCTTCGGCGGCGGCATCCGGCGCCACAGCAGCCGTGATGCATGACAGTATGCTCAAAAGCATCGCCAACAGCGGCCGGCACAATCGATCATATTTCATGCATTTCCCGGACCGGTATAAAAGAATAAAAAAATTGCTGTCAGGCGCGCCGCCTACAAGACCCGGATATAGCCGGCGCGCACCAGCTCGCGGTCGCCGCAATCGAAATGCCACCACTCGCTATTGATGCCGCGCCAGCCGCCTTGCTGCATGGCCGCGCGCAGCAGGCGCCGGTTTGCGACCTGAAGCGGGCTCAGCCGCGCATCTGCCAGCAACTGCTCCTCGAGCACCGGCTGCGAAACCTCGCTCAAGTCGTCGAACCGCGTCCCCATGTCGAGTTCGGCACCGTCGGGCCCAAGCAGCGTCAAATCCAGGGCCATGCCGAAGGAATGGATGGAGCCGCGTTCGGGCGGCGCCAGATAGCTGCGCAAGTCGGTGCCGCCCAGTGATTCCCATAACTGTTCCTGCACCCGCTGCGGGCGCAGCGCATCGAGCACCAATATACTGCAGGCGGGCCGTTCGCGGGCAAGCCAGGCAATGCTTTTTTCCAGCGCGGCGCTGGCATCTCTGTGCAGCCAGGCGCAATCGTGCGGCCAATACAAATCGCGGCCGACGAAATTATGCGGCGTCGCGTAGCGCAAATCGAGTGTGATGCCGGAAATGCCGCTCAAATGCCGGAAATCGCGATGACCGGGCAATTGTTCGATCGGCAGCCCGCGATCGCGCAAACGCATGACCTGAGGCCTGTTACCGGTGTGCGGCAGCAGCGCTGCCTGAAGGTTGCAACAAGATCGGCGACGGCGGTGGCAACTGCGGCGGCAACTGCGGTGGCGACGGCAGCAGCGGCGAGGTCAGCGTGTCGAGCATGGCGGCCGATTCGGCATCGGGCACGCCATCGAAAAGGCTGGGCCGGTATTTCATCTGGAACGCCGCCAGCACATTGCGCGTCTGCAGGTCCCAGACCGCGCTCTGCATCACCTGATAACCATGCTGGGCCAGCCTGGCCTGGAACCACTGCGCATCGGGCAAATTCTGTTCGAACAGCGGCTTGCGCGCCGCCACCGTGTCGGCATTGGGCCAGACGATCAGGCCGGCGTCGGCAAAACGCTTCCATGGAAAGCGCGGACCGGGATCGTACTTGCGCTGCGGCGCGATATCGCTATGGCCGAGCACGTGTTCGGGCTTGATATGATATTGCGCGACTATCTTCTTGGCCAGCGCCAGCACGGCATCGATCTGCTCGGGCGGAAAGTCGAAATAGATTTTCGCGCCGGGCATGTTTTTATCGTCGATGAAACCGCGATTGACGATCTCGATGCCGATCGAGGAGGCATTCAGGCTGGTGTCGCCATGCCAGTAGCTGACGCCGGCATGATAGGCGCGCTGGCTATCGTCGACCAGGCCATAGATGGCAACCGGCTTGTCGTCGACCAGATAATGGGCGCTGACCGGGCCTTGCGTCAGCACTTTCAGCGACGGATCGAAATTGTCGGCCGTGTAATGCAAAATCAGGTACTGGATGCGGCTGTCCTGGCTCTTGGCCGTATAGCTGCGGTCGATGCGAGGCGTCGCACAGCCGGCCAGCACAAAAACGATCAGGGTCAGGAACAGGCGTTTCATGGATTCTCCAGGCAATCGGCGGACGCGCGACACTTTCGGCAACCGCAAGCGCTATGGCTGCGGCGACGGCTGCGCATGCTGCATCGGATGACGCACCGCCAGCCGCGCGGCGGCGATATGGGGTGCGCCGCTGTACACATCGAGGACCACACCGTCCAGGCTGGCGCGCATGGTCTGTTCTATCACCGGGTGCAATTGCACCACGCGCCCCGACAACACTACCGGGCGCAAACCGAAACGCGTGATCATGGCTTGCGCCAGGCGCGCCAATTCCTTGCCGGCAGCGCGCAAAATCGCCATCGCCCGCGCATCGGTGGCCGCGCTGGCGGCCACCGTCAGCGCCAGCAAGCCGATTTCACCGCGGCTTTGTCCATACATGAATTGCCGGCTATGATCCCAATGGGCGCCGCCGATCTGATCGAACACGGCCCTGGCCATGCTCGACTGCAGCCAGGCGCCGGGCTGTTCGTCTTCGAGGCGCCAGATCTGGCGCAGCGCCTGGCGCGCAATCCAGTAGCCGCCGCCGCCATCGTCGAGCAGGCCGCCGCGGCCGCCGGCCCGGTGGATTTGATGTTTTTCATCGATGAAGGCGGCGATCGAGCCGGTCCCGGCGTACACCAGATAACCCTGCCCCGGCTGGAACAGATCGAGATAGGCGATTTCGATATCGGAGGACAGGGTCAGGGCGCTGCGCGCAATCCCGAGGACGTCGGACAGCATCAGCCCGAGTTGCTCGCCATTACCGCCAAGGCCGGTAAACCCGGCGCAGACATGGCTGGGGCGCGGAAAAGACGACAATTGCTGGGCCAGCCCAGCCAGACTTGCCAGCATCGCGGCCCGGCCATCGGAACTGCCCATCTGCAGTGCGCTCAGGCCGCCGGCAGTGCCTTCGGCAACGACTACCCCGCTCGCATCGACCAGTGCCCAGCGGGTTTGTGTGCCGCCGGCGTCCAGACCCAGTCCGAGACCCTCCGAATTGCTGTTTGCTACGCCCTGCACCGTTGTTTCACCTGTTTTTGCGAGTTTTTACTGCGGGTTTTACTAACTTTTTTATTAAAAGTTTTTAGCAAAAGTGTCTATATACATTTTTACTGCGAATTTTTACTGCGAATTGTCGCCACAAAATCCTTGCTGCCGACGCCTGGCGCGCCTTGTCAGGACGGGCGGCAGGCGGCTGTTCGGATAATTTTACTATTAGTTTCTAATGCTTGCCATCAGTTACTGCTGGCGGCGCCAGAGCACGCTCCGGCAATCGCCTATTTTTTCATTGACGCGAAAATTTCGCCGTCAGCTGGTTCAGCTTTTCAGCGCGGATTGCCGCCGCCTGCTCCGCTTCGCGCTGGGCCTTGGCCGCTTCCAGTTGCGCCTTCTTCTGTTCGGCGCCCTTCTTGAACCGCTCGCGCAGTATTTGCGAGGCGTGCGTCCGATGGACGTCGGTCACTTCGTCGGTGGTATTGCCATCGAGATCGAAGCGCACCGTGGCTTTTTCCATGGTTTTCAGATAGCGCAGCGAATTGGTATGCATGCCAAGCGCCATGCGCAGCACGCGCCGGCTCAGGCCTGGCACGCGTGTCATCAACTGCTTGTCAATACCGATTGCCAGCGGCATGCAATCGCGAAAGACGACAAATTCTTGCTGAAATTGCTTGAGCGCGGCACGTGCGGCCTGCGACGGATTCGACGGCGCATCAACGGCGGCGGCTGGTGCGGCGGTATTGACAGCCGCGCCGCCGGCGGCGACGGCAAGCGGTGCGGCTGCCGGCTCGGCAGCGGAACGGGGATCGGAAACAGCGTTAACAACGGTAGTAATCGGCTTAGGCACGTTCATTCTTGGTAATTACATATTTTTTGTCCGGGGGCGCCTAGCATATCATGCGCACGCTCTTATTTTTGCATTAGGCGCATGTTTCTTGAGCTGGCGCCCCTCATTTTCCTGCATCGGGCGGCTTGGCGGCCGCTACCGGCGGCGCCGCCGGCACCGATGCTGGCGGTGAGGCAACATTAGCAGGATCGGGCGGCGGCGCGATTGCCAGCGCCGGCAACATTTCAGTCGTACCGGCCGCATCGAGCGATTTGATCGTGCGGCCGTCGCCAAATTCCGCATAGGCGAGTTCGCCATTGGTCACGCTGACGCCGGCCGGCATGGCCCGCCCGCCCGGCGCCACGCCGGCCAGAGCCGTGCGCATATAGTCGATCCAGATCGGCAGCGACAAGGTAGCGCCGAATTCGCGTCCGCCGAGCGAGCGCGGATCGTCATAACCCATCCACGCCACCGCCACCACATTGCCGCCATAACCGGCAAACCAGCCATCCATGGAATCGCTGGTGGTACCGGTCTTGCCGGCCAGATCATAGCGGCCGAGTTTTTGGGTGGCGGCGGCGCCGGTGCCGCTGCGCACCACTTCGCGCAACAGGCTGTCGGTTATATACGCATTGCGGGCATCGAGCACGCGCGCCTCATCGCGCCCGGCCGCCGGCGTGCGGGCCTGGCTCAGAATCTGCCCCTGGCCGTCGACCACTTTCTGGATCAGGTAAGGCGTCACTTTATAGCCGCCATTGGCGAACACCGCATAGCCAGCCGCCATTTGCTGCGGGGTGACCGAGCCGGTGCCGAGCGCCAGCGTCAGGTTCAGCGGCTGGCGCGTGCGCTCGAAACCGAAACGGCTGATGAATTCGCGCGCATATTGCGGCGTGATGGCGCGCAGCAGCCGCACCGCGACCACATTCTTCGACTTAGCCAGGGCCGTGCGCAAAGGCATCGGGCCATCGAAACGGCCATCGTCGTTGCGCGGCTCCCACGCCTGGCCGCCGGTATCGGCTCCGCTCAGGCTCAGCGGCGCATCGTCGATCAGCGTCGCCGGCACATAGCCTTTGTCGAGCGCGGCCGAATAGATAAACGGTTTCATCGTCGAACCGGGCTGGCGCCATGCCTGCGTGACATGGTTGAACTGGGCCAGATTGAAGTCGAAACCGCCCACCAGCGCCCGGTAAGCGCCGGTATTGGCATCGAGCGAGACAAAAGCGGCCGACACTTCCGGCAACTGCGTTACCGACCAGTGATTCTTGGCGTCGGCCGTGACGCGGATCAGCGAACCGGGGCGGATTTTCAGCTTGGACGAGGCCGACGGCGACAGGCCGCTGGCGGCAAAGCGCAAACCGTCGCCGGTGATCTCGATCACATCGCCCGACAGCAGGCGCGCGCTGATGCGGCTGGCATCGGCACTGAGCACAAGCGCCGACAGCAGTTTGTCGCTGGCCGGATGATCGGACAAGGCATCGTCGATGGCCTGTTCGCGCTCATCCTTGTCGCTCGGCAGGTCGATCGCCGCTTCCGGGCCGCGGTAACCGTGGCGCTGATCGTACTGCATCACATTGCGGCGCAGCGACTCGTAAGCGGCATTCTGGTCCTTCGACAGCAGCGTGGTATAGACCTTGATGCCGCGCGTATAAGCCTCTTCCTTGTACTGGGCCACGATTTCACGGCGCACCGTCTCGGCCGCATATTCGGCATGGGTCGCGTATTCCTGGCCGCCGCTGCGTATCGTCAACGGCGCCAGCACGGCCGCATCATGGGCCGCGGCGCTGATCAGGCCCTGGTCGAGCATGCGCTTGAGGACCAGTTGCTGGCGCTCCTTGGCGGCGCCGAAATTGACGACCGGATTATGCGCCGTCGGCGCTTGCGGCAAGCCGGCCAGCATCGCAATTTCGGCCAGACTCAGATCATTGAGACTCTTGCCGAAGTAAATTGCGGCCGCCCCGGAAAAGCCGTTCGAGCGTTGTCCGAGGTAGATCTGATTCATGTACAGCTCGAGAATCTGGTCCTTGGAGAGGCCGGCCTCGATTTTGTAAGCGAGCAGAATTTCGGTCAGCTTGCGATCGGCAGTCTTCTTTTTCGTCAGCAGAAAATTGCGGGCGACCTGCATCGTGATCGTCGACGCGCCGCGCGCCAGCGACAAGGTGGCGATATCGGTGACGACGGCGCCGATCAGGGTCCGGAAATCGAGCGCGCCGTGCGAATAAAAACGCTCATCTTCGATCGCCACCACGGCCTGCTTCATCAACAGCGGCATTTGCCCGATCGGCACGAAATCGCGATGCTCTTCGCCGAACTCGCCGATCAGCACATTGTCGGCGGTATAAATTCGCAGCGGAATTTTCGGATTGTAGTCGAGCAAAGTGTCGAGGCCCGGCAAATTGGGGGCGACGAAGGCCAGCGTATAAAGCGTCATCAAGAGCGCGAAAATGACCGCCAGACCGCTCAGGATCGCAGCGGCACGCAGCATCGTCGGGCGCGGGGGGAGCTTGTCGAGGATATTCAAGATAACTCCGCCAGGTCAGGGACAGAGTAAAACGGAAACGACTGTGACATGCAATACATTGGGTATTCCAGAAAATTGAAAAGAATTCTAATCCAGCGGCGCAAAACGCGGCACGGCGACGCCGTCCACCAGCACCGATTCGAAAAATACGTTCTTGGGGCGAATCCAGAGCTTGCCGTCAGGCGCCCGGTACACAATCATCGCCGACAAGTCCGCCTCCAGCGTGGCTTCGCCAAGCAGCTCGTAAATGCCGCCCTTGTAATGGCGGTAGCGCCGATAGCGTTGATCGTGTCGAGAGTGCAGCTCATCCGTCATGATAATCCTTTACTCGGCGCCGGCGGCGCGATGGCGTTTGAAATAGCGCCAGGCGACCGCGATGCCGATGCCCTGCATCGCGCAGCAAATGAAAAACGTGCTGCCCATGCGCCAGTCGTTGGCCGGCAGATGGCTGGCCCAACCGAGCACGCTGGCGCCCAGCACCGGCATGAGCACCGTGCCGAGGCTGGCCAGCGATTGCAAAGACCCCATCAGGGCGCCCTGCTCGTCGGGCGCCGTGGCCTTCGATAAAATCCCTTGCAGCGCCGGCCCGCTGGCCACCGCCAGCACATTGGCAAAAATAATCGCATACATCATCCAGCCGTGCGTCGCCATACCGTACAAGAAATAGGCAATGGTACCGGAAGTCAGGCCCAGCAGCGACAGCCGCACTTCGCCGATGCGCCGGATCAGCCAGCCCAGCAGCCCGGCCTGGACCACGGCCGCCGACAGGCCGACGCAAAACAGGGCGATGCCGTTGTCGCGCGGAGTCCAGCCGAAACGGAAGTCGGTATACAAGACCCAGGTCGTATACAAGGTCGCCTGGGCGAACATGGCCAGCGCATACGCCACCAGCAAGCCGCGGACATCGGCCCGTCCGGCCAGGCGCAGCAAGGCGGCGAAGGGATTGGCGCGGGCCAGCGAAAAATCGGCGCGGTTAGCTTGCGGCAACGATTCAGGCACATAAAAATAGCCATACAGCAAATTAGCCGCGCACAGGCCGGCCGCCAGGTAAAACGGCAGATGCAAGCTGATGCTGCCCAGATAGCCGCCCAGCGCCGGCCCGCAGATAAAGCCCAGGCCCATGGCGGCACCGACCTTGCCGAAACTCTTGGCGCGGTTTTGCGGGGTCGAGACATCGGAGGCATAAGCCGAAGCAACCGCCATGCTGGCCGAAGACATGCCGCCGATGATGCGGCCGACAAATAGCGCCGCCAGATTGGGGGCCCAGGCCGTGGTCAGAAAGTTGAGGCACATGCCGGCCATCGAATACATCATCACCGGCCGCCGCCCGAACTTGTCGCTGAGCGCGCCGAGTGCCGGCATGAATAGAAATTGCAGCAAACCAAAGACAGTGGCCAGCACGCCGAACCAATAAGCTTGCAAATCGCGCGTGGCAACGAATTTGCCGACCAGGATAGGCAAGACCGGAATGATCAGACCGATACCGAGCATGTCGATGAAGACGCAGACCAGGATGAAATTGAGCTGGCCGGGCCGGGCAGCAACTGAGGACGCGATTAGTGGCGCAGTGCGGTCTTTGTGGTCCAGCGCATCTTCCATCCGAAACATCCTTAATTGCGTGTTGGTGAACTCAAGGGTGCTAGTTTATCGTAAAACGGCGGCCTTATTGTTTTGTTTGCATGCACCACACGCCCCGTCCGCACAGCGCGGGCGGCAAACGCGAAGTGCTTAACAAGTGCTTAACAAGTGATGAGCAAGTGAGGAACAAGTGAGGAACAAGAAGAAAATCAGAGCGAAACAAGAGGAAAAAATATTTCCATGAAGAACTTTTTTATATTTGTTTTGCCATCCACGCCGCATGCCCATGCCGCGGCGCGTCTTGCCGGCGATGCGCCGGCAAGCCCCGATTGGCAATTGATTATGAGGTCTTTTAACAGGGGGAATGAAAACCGCGGACTTCAGGAAGACGCCGCCAGCTGCGCGCGCTGCTTGTCGAGCAGCGCCCTTACGCGCTCGTCGCTGACCTGGTCGAAATGCTCGTACCACAGGCCGACGGCATGAAACGGCTCCGGTATCGACAGGCAGATCAATTCGTCGACCATCGGCCGGATGATGTCGCACGCCTGTGGCGAGCCGACCGGGACGGCGACAAGCAGGCGGGCCGGATTGGCTTCGCGCACCACATGCGCCGCCACCTGCATGGTCGAGCCGGTGGCCAGACCATCGTCGACCAGAATGACGACGCGCTCGCGCCAAGGCAAGGCCGGCGATTGCGCGCGATATATTTTTTCGCGTCGTTCGATTTCGTGCAATTCGCGCTGGGCGCTCGCTTCGATGAGCTCGGGCGCGATATCAAAGGCGCTTAAAGCTTGCGCTTGCAAGATACAGATACCGCCGCTGGCGATGGCGCCCATCGCGTATTCGGCATGGCCGGGAAAGCCGATCTTGCGCACAAGCAATACATCGAGCGCCAGCCGCAAGGCATGGGCAATCGAATAAGCGACCGGCACCCCGCCGCGCGCCAGCGCCAGCACCAGCACATCGGGCCGCCCGGCATAAGCGAGCAAGCGCTTGGCCAGCAACTGACCGGCATGCGAACGATTCTCGAAACGTTGTAGCGGTTCCATTGCACCCCAGAACGGTCAGCTCAAGTACATGCTGCTCATGTACGCGCAATTGATGGGCAATTGACGGGCAATTGACGGGCAATTGATGCGCAATTGATGCGCACCTGGCATGCGCATCTGGTTCATGCACACCCAACTCACGGCAAACTATTTTTAAGTATAGGACAGGATGAGAAGGCAAGACGCTTGCCGAATGATTCAATTTGCTGCGTATGAGCTAAATCAATAAGACAATCGACGTAAATGTTTTCCGATGTCATCACAAGGTCATAGAAATACGCCAGACTGGCGCCACCATTGAGTTTCCTCTCGATCTGTATTTGCCCGCGCCTGTATGCCGCGGGCTTTTTTTTGCGCCGGACGCCGGCAGCAGCTCGCCTGGCCGTCGGCCTGCAGCGCCCTGCATATGGCGGTCATCAGCGTGTCATACAGGCTGCTTATCATCGCAGCGCTGACCAAAGCACGTTTTCTCTGTGTCGCTGTGCAAGGCACAGGCGCAGGACATTGCAAAACGTGTCTCGGCAGGCTAGCCGGTCGCCTCAAGCATCGGCACCAAATTCAGCGCGCCGCGGACAAAAAGCTTGCAAACGACAGCGGCAAATGGCAAATGGCAAACGGTGCCAGCGACGAACAGGCGCGCCTCCCCGGCGTCCGCCCGCATCGTCAGCGATCGAATTGCGCGGCCCAGGCCGCCGCCTTTTGCGCGGCCCAGCTTCCGTCATCGAGCGGCAAATCATGGCCGGCGTCGGGATGCACGCAATACGCCACATTCCAGGCCTGGACCAGCGCCTGCGAACAGCGGCAATCGACCAGAGCATCGCGCGCGCTTGCCAATACCAGCAAGGGCGGCATCGGCGCCGTCGTCGGCGCCCTGTAACGTGCCGCCGCCAGCAGCTGGCGCAAGGCATTGCGCGCCGAAACCGGCTGCCCGCGCTGCCACTGCAGCCACTGGGCCAGCACGCCGTCATGCAGCGCGCGATTGCGGCTGGTCAGGCGCAGAATCAATGCCTCGCGCCAGGCCGCGCCGCCGCACAGGGCCGCCAATAGCGCCGGATAATTTTGCCAGCGCAGCCGGTGATAAAAACGGCTGAACGGCCGCATGCTGGTATTGACCAGCACGCCGGCTTCGATCTCTTCAGGATGGCGCGCGCACCATTCGACCGCCACCATTGCACCGAGCGACAAGGCAAAGACGCGGTATGGCGGCGGCAAGCCTTGTGCACGCAACTGCTGGCGGCAAAATGACAGCATGTCGGCGACGCTGACGGCACTGGCCAGCCGGTAGTGCGCGCCGTTGCCGGCAAAATCGAGCGCGACGATGCGCGCCGGCGGCAGTGTCTGCTGCAGTTGCAGCGTGAAGTCGCCCCAATAGCGTTGATCGCGCATCAGGCCGCGCAACAAGACCCAGGTCGTCATCGCTGCGGCCCGTACCAGCGCGCCAGCGCGCGCGCCCTTTGCGCCTCGCGCTCGGCGCCTTGCGGCAGCCAGCGCGCATGGCCGGCGGCGGCCCGCACCAGGAAATCGAACAGCACGGTATGACTGCGCAGCACACGCTGCAAGCGATGGGCGGCAATCGGATTGAAGATGCCCATGCGGCTGAACATCTGGCGCGGATTTTTCTTGACCCACAGCCACGAGCCCATTTCCAGCGTCAGCGGCAAAAAGATGCGCTCGCCGGCCGCGTTCAGATACAGGTAATCCCAGAGGTCGCCGTGGGTACGGTATTGCCGGCTCTGCGGCTCGAACACGTAATTATGGTTGGGATAACTTTGATGGAATAAGTCTTCGATCGCGGCGATATCGGGCAGATGCGCAATCGGCGTGGTCGTATGCGCATGCGGAAACCAGATACGGTCGCGCAAGCCGAAACCGGAATGGCAATCGATGGCCAGGCTGAACTGGCGGCTCAGCAACTCGCGCTCGGCCACGCTGCACACGGCGCGGCTTTCGATTTCCATCGGCGCATCGAGCGCGCCGCGATACCACGGCAAGCGCGAACTGAAGCGCTGGCCGCCCAGCATGAAGGGCACGCTTTCGAGCGAATCGACCGGCGCATTGCGCATCAGGTCGACGCCGTTCGGATTGCAGCGCGTCGACTGCCACATGCCGCCCGGATTCACCAGAGGCATGAAAATGAGGCGCACGGCTTCTAGTTGCTGGTGCAACACGTGATCCCAGCGCAGGCGCGCCATCAGGCTTTGCAAAAAAGACAGAATGACCTGGGTGCCGATCCGCTCGAGGCCATGGATGCCACCAAAAAAACCGATGGCCGGCGCCTGCGGACTGCGGTTGCCGATACCGATGCTATACACCGGCAAGGCATGGCCGGCAAAATCGACGCGACAGACGGTGGCCACATCGAGATGCGCGCCGCCCTTGTCGATCAGGCGTTCCAGTGTTTCGAGTTCCGGCAAATAGGTGGCTATCATGCGTGGCACGGCGAAAGGCGATGCGCTAGTGTAGCCGCTTGCGCGGTGCAGCGCCTAGCGCCGGCGACAAATTCGACGCCGCAATCCGCACAAGACGGGGGCAAATCGGTCACAAATCCGGCATAAATCCGGCACAAGCCGGCCGGGCATGCGCGGCATGCGTAGCGCTAGACTTTCTGGCCAGCAGCACGGCTACCGGCGATGATGCGTACCGCCACCTGCATGCGGGCCACAAATTCGGCTTGCGTCAGCACGCAATGCTTGCAGCCGACCGCGCATTGGTACAGGGTCGCGGCCAGCTCGGCGGCGCCGTCCTCGTCGGCGGCCAGCGCACAATCGGCCAGCATCTGCGCGACATGTTCTTGAAAAACGGTACTATAGTCGCTCAACAGACTGCCGAGCAAAGCGCCGCTGCGCTCGAACAGATCGGATGCATCGCCGCTGCCGATGCCGACAAACCGCCCCATCCACTCATCGAATGCCAGGACCAGCCGTTCGCCGGGGGCGAGCTTGCCATCTTCGAGCCGGGCGCAGGCGGCCACCAGCCCGTCGTCGAGCGCCTTGCGCATGGCGCCGCGAAACAAGTCTTCCTTGTTCGCAAACATAAAATACAAACCTTGCCGTGAAATATCGGCCGTGCGCGCCACATCGTCCATCGTGGTCTTGCGATAACCGAAACGGATAAATACCTGCAAGGCGCAGTCGAGCGCGTGCTGGCGACGGTCGGCATGGGTAAGAATATCTGTGCGCATGGATAAGATAGACAGGTTTTGTAATTTTGTATAGTAGCTTAAATAAGAGCGAACTGCAAAGCTGAAGCACTTTTAGCGCATATCGATCGGGCAAAGATATGAAGCCCCTGCCAGTCGATTCGATATG
>JAIZVZ010000182.1 GCA_021768485.1 Oxalobacteraceae bacterium
GAGTGAAATCACGGCCGCCAGCCAGGAACAGAGTTCGGGCATCGAGCAAGTCAATATGGCCGTCACGCAGATGGATGAGATGACGCAGCAAAATGCGGCGCTCGTCGAAGAAGCCTCGGCGGCGGCCGAAAGCATGCGCGACCAGGCCCAGGCCTTGCTGCAGGAAGTGAGCCAGTTCAAGATCGCCGGTGCCGAATACAAAGCGGCGCCGCAAACGCCGCGGCTGCGCTCGGCATCGGCGCAGGTATCAGCGCAGGTATCAGCGCCGGCATCAGCGCCGGCGCCACGCAAGGTAGTTGCCAAAGCCGTCGCCAAACCGGCCGCCGCGGATCGTGTTGTGCCCAAGGCTGCGCCGCGTCAGGCCTTGCCGCTTGCGGGCGGCAAGGATGATGATAGCTGGGAAGAGTTTTAAGCCGCTCTTTGGTTTTAAATAGCTTTTTGTTGGAACCGTCTCTTTTTCCAGTCTGTCGGCGCTCGATTCTTTGTGACTGGGCGCCGATATTTCCCTGTCCCGCCCCTTGCCCGGCCTTTGCGTCTCACTTGCCTTTGTCAAATCGCTCCGCCGCCCCGGTTTGCGGTAGCGGCGCAACTGTGGCGGAAGCAGGCAAAGTGTTGTTGGGAAACACAAATTCCGCATACGCAACTATTTTCATAAAGTGAAATAATTTATACTGGGATTGCATATTTGCAATTCTTTTATATAAGTTTCATGCATGGATTCCGCATGAATTTCACATGAATTTCATATGAGATGCGGAATTCATTGCGGTTCACAGGGTATGCGGCGTCGCCCCGCCACCGTCCGCATGAAACAGGTCCGCTTCTTATCGCACCATTGTCAGGTGCCGACATGATTTTTTTGAAAATGAAGAGATATTAAAAAATGCTTAAATTTATCAATAACATCAATATCGGTCGCCGACTAGGCCTCGGCTTCGCAGTCATTCTGTTTTTTTCCATGGTCACGATTGTCGTCAGCATCAATCGTCTCAACACGGTTGCCAACGCGGCGCAACAGTTATTGGATAAACCGCTTGCAGTTGAAAGGCTGATTGGCGATTGGTATCGCCAGATTCATACTGCGATCCGGCGCACACAAGCCATCATTAAAAGTAGCGATCCCTCGCTCGAGCCATTTTTTGCTGAAGAATCCGTAAAATCGACAAAAGTTTCAGCCGAAATTAACAAGGAGGTCGAGGCACATATGAAGACGGACAAGGAAAAAGCCTTGTTTAATGTGGTGGGCGAAAGGCGCAAAGCATATCTGCGTACTCGTGATGAGGCGGTCAGGCTAAAAAAGGCGGGCAAGCTCGCTGAAGCGAACCAAGTACTGGAACAACAATTCATTCCAGCTACAAAAATCTATACAGAGGCAATTGAAGCGATGCTGGCCGAGCAGCGGCGCCAGATCAGTGAAGATACCGCCAATATCGCCGCCATCAATGTCGCCAGCCGCAATCTGATGATCGTGCTCGGCGTCATTATGCTGGCCTTCGGCGCCGTGTGCGCGACGCTGCTTGGGCGTTCGATCACCAGGCCGCTGGCGCGTGCAGTCGAGGTGGCGCAGCGCGTGGCCGCCGGCGACCTGACCTCCGAAGTGCATAGCGAGAGCCGCGAC
>JAIZVZ010000183.1 GCA_021768485.1 Oxalobacteraceae bacterium
ATCAGCTGGTCAATGGTCAATCAACTGTCGCTTATCTGGATGTTCGTGGCTATATGGGTCGCTCGATGGTACATGATGTCTGCATCCAAGCACCTTACGGATCAGTATGGATCAGCGTATTGCGCGACTGAAGACCACAAGTTGGTTCCTGGGCCCGATACTCTTCCTGCTTCGACAAATGTGTCACTCTTTCTATGAAGTAAGTAGTTGGAGTGCTCAAATATCTTGTATCTTGGTTAATTGTCCACATATTCACAATCTGTTTGTCGATGTTGCAGTCAGAATAGTCCAACGGGTCCATTAAAATCGTTACAAGGTGTCGTAACATACAATGATCACTTTCAGACAAATCCTGGTGAATTTCAGCTAAACATCAATGGTACAACCACAGCCCATTATATTCTCGCACTGGGTGATCTGTTTGCTGGTGCTGTGGCCGGTTCTACTGGCGGAGGTGGTGCGGGGGCTGGAGCAGGCAATGTATATGGCTTTGGACAGGGCGGTGCTGGTGTTAGCCAGTCTGGTGTGGGTCTAGCAGCACAGCAACATCAGCAGGACACACTGCCTAGTAACTGTCTCAAACGAATGTTACAGACCAATCAAGAACCAAATCAACCACTGCCACCAATCACAGGCAATCTAACCCTACCTGGCAACTTGGCCATTCCCGGTACTATCGGTAATTTGACAGGTCCTGCGGCCGCGGCTGGCAGTGAAAGCGGCTCCATCAGCGGCACCATCAATCCGAACAACCTGACCGCAGTGTGGGGAGCTGGCGCTGGAGCCACTGGTCTAAATCCCAATGCCACTGCTGGTACTGGCAGTCAAGGCGGTGCCAACACACAAGTCCCTCCAGCGAAATCACCCGTACCCGTACAATCTGCACCACCGACACCAGCAACTCCTCTTGCAGGCCAACAAACCCAAGCCACAGCGCAATCTCTGGACAATGAATACTCAACAACAGCCTCCAAAACAACCCAACCCTCCTGATGCACCAACAAACCCCAGCCCACCTGAGCCACCACAGGGTCCGATCGTCATCCCACCAAGCCATGTACCAGCAGGTAACGAAACATCGGAACTGCCACCACCAGGCGCAGCAGCGGGTTTGAGTCCCGGCACTGGAGCGGGTGCTGGCAGTGTCCCAGGCGGTATCAGTGGTAGTGCCAGTGTGTTTGCATATCCTTGGACAATCGTCAGTGATGCGCATGCACAGCATGAATATGTGTATGTACAGTACTCGCTAGAGATGTGCAGCAATTTCAACAAATGTATGAACAGCGTGTGTTGCAGACAGTACAAGCATTGGGGTTTACAAGTGATGAAAGTAAGCTGGTGGAGATTCCGCAGCCTGCTGATTGTGAATATACTTCATTTTAGTTCAATCATGGTGCATATTATATGTGTGGGTGTGTTATTGTAAGGTAAATCGGGTTGAATGACTACATTACGTTGAATGATGTATTACTTGTTACTAGTCAACAATGTAACGAAACAATATTCGGCTTATTTACCTATTTTTAATCACATACATTACAGCAAATCGAACACATTTACTTGATTTTCCTTCTAGTCTTTATATCATCAACGGCCGATTGAAGCAACTATAT
>JAIZVZ010000129.1 GCA_021768485.1 Oxalobacteraceae bacterium
CCGCTTCAACAAACAGCCGATTATCGGCGCCCCTGCGCCCGCCGTCCCCCAACTTACCCTAAAACAATGGTGCAAGCCGTTCCCATTGGTCGTTTCTCAGTATGGTTCGTGGCATCCTTGGCTCCGCCCAAATTCAAGGATATAAACACAATCGCATTAAAGTTAACAAACCTTGGTGGCAATTTTTGTAAAATTACTTCTTGGTATGTCAACACGCCCTAGAGAAAAACCGATGCGGCAACGACAAGCCGGCGCGGCAACTGGTGATGGCAATTCCGGCGGTTCAGCTGGCGGAGGGAAACAGTTCTTGGCGGGTAACAGTAGCCGTGCCGAGTTTGCCGACCACGATGCCGCCGGCGCGGTTGGCGGTATTGGCCGCACTGGCGATAGGCATGCCTGCCGCCAGCATCGCCGCCAGCGTGGCAATCACGGTGTCGCCGGCACCCGAGACATCGAACACTTCGCGCGCCGCAGCCGGCATATGCAGCACCTGCTCGGCCGTATACAGCGTCATGCCTTCTTCGGAGCGCGTCAGCAGCAGCGCCGTCAGTTGCAGCTCTTCGCGCAACTGCTGAGCCTTGGCCGTCAGCTGCGCCTCGCCACTCCAGCTGCCGACGATGCGCCTGAATTCCGATTTATTCGGCGTCAGCACCGTGGCCCCGGCATAGCGCGAAAAATCCTCGCCCTTGGGGTCGACCAGCACCGGCTTGCCGGCCGCGCGCGCCGCCGCAATCATGGCGGCGACATTGACCAGGCTGCCCTTGGCATAGTCGGACAAGACAACCAGATCGTATTGCGGCAACAAGGCATTGAACTGGCTCAGTTTATCGCGCAATACCGTATCGGTCGGCGCATCTTCGAAATCGACGCGCAGCAACTGCTGCTGGCGGCCGATCACACGCAACTTGATGATGGTCGAGATGGCCGCATCGCGCTGCAAGAAATTGTCGATGCCGCAGCCGGCCAGCAAATCGCTGATCGTGGCGCCGGCCTCATCGGCCCCGACCACACCCAGCAAGGCCGTTTTGGCGCCGAGCGCGGCCGCATTGCGCGCCACATTGGCGGCGCCGCCGAGACGCTCTTCGCGCCGCTCCACGCGCACGATAGGCACCGGCGCCTCCGGCGAAATACGGTTGACTTCACCAAACCAGTAACGGTCCAGCATGACATCGCCGACCACCAGGATGCGCACTGCCGGCAAGGCCTGCAGGGCCGCCGCATCGAGCTCAGCGAGATTGAGAATCGCATTCGTCATATCAAGTCCTGGTCAAGACCGAACGGCCGATGCCGTGATATTCAAAGCCGTTGTCGGCCATGGTGCCCGGCTCGAACAGATTGCGGCCGTCGAAAATGACTGGCGTCTTCAGCAACTGCTTCATTTTTGCCAAATCGGGACTGCGGAACGCCTTCCACTCGGTGACGATCACCACCGCCTCGGCGCCGTTCAGGGCATCCATCGGACTTTGCGCAAAACGCACGCGCTCCAGCGCCGCCGCGTCGGCGATGTCGAGTGCCAGTACCCGCTTGGCTTCATCCATCGCCACCGGATCGTACAGCGCCACGCTGGCGCCGCGTCCGACCAGTTCGGCCACCAGCACGCGCGACGAAGCCTCGCGCATATCGTCTGTGTTCGGCTTGAATGCCAGGCCCCAGATGGCGAAATGCTTGCCCGTCAAATCCTGGCCGAAGCGATCGCACACCTTTTTGCCGAGCACGTGTTTTTGCCGGTTGTTGACCGCCTCCACCGCTTCCAAAATCAACAGGTTCTGGCCATGGTCCTGAGCGGTGCGCTCGAGCGCCTGCACATCTTTGGGAAAGCATGAGCCGCCGTAACCGCAGCCGGCATACAGAAAGCTGTGGCCGATGCGCGGATCGGAACCGATGCCGTGCCGAACCGCTTCGATATCGGCGCCGACGCGGTCGGCCAGATTGGCCAGTTCGTTCATGAAGGAGATGCGGGTGGCGAGCATCGCATTGGCCGCATACTTGGTAAATTCGGCCGAACGCACATCCATCCAGAAAGTGCGTTCGTGATTGCGGTTGAACGGCGTGTAGAGCAGTTTCATGGCCGCCCGCGCGCGCTGGCCGCTGGCACTGTCGTCGCAGCCGATAACGATGCGATCGGGCCGCATGAAGTCTTCGACTGCCGCGCCCTCCTTGAGGAACTCTGGATTGGAGACCACAGAAAAGGCATGCTCGGCGCCGCGCGCATCGAGTTCGCCGCGAATGGCGGCCTGGACGCGGTCGGCGGTACCGACCGGCACCGTCGACTTGTCGACCACGACCTTAAAGCCGGTCATGTATTTACCGATGTTTTTGGCCGCCGCCAGCACATATTGCAGGTCGGCCGAGCCGTCTTCATCGGGCGGCGTGCCGACCGCGATGAACTGGACGTCGCCGTGGGCCACGCTGGCCGCGATATCGGTGGAAAAATGCAGCCGGCCCGAAGCCCGGTTGCGGGCCACGATTTCGATCAGGCCCGGTTCATGGATCGGAATGCCGCCCTGATTGAGCAATTCAACCTTGCTTGCATCGAGATCGAGGCAGAACACATCGTTGCCGAGTTCAGCCAGGCAGGCGCCGGTCACCAGGCCCACATAGCCGGTGCCGATAATGGTAATTTTCATAGATTTCTTTACACTCTCAACAAACAGTCAATTCTTAGTCCATCACAGTCAATTCTTCGGTGCGGCGCGGCGCGTAGCTTTCCCACTGGTTGCAACCGGGGCATTGCCAATAGAATTGGCGGGCCTTGAAGCCGCAATGGCTGCACTGGTAGCGCGCCAGCTTTTGCGCATAGCCGTGCACCAGGTTTTTCACCAGCGACAATTCGGGAAGCATCTCCGGCGGCGCCGTCATCAGACGCGATTCGAGCATCTTGTCCAGGCCCAGCAGCGTCGGCGTGCGGCGCAATTCGTCGGACACGATCTGGTTGGCCACTTCGACGCCGTCAAGCTCGATTACCGCCTTGAACACCACCTCGAGCAAGTCGATCGAGGATGCTTCGGCCAGATATGACTTGAGCAGGTTGACGCCCTCCTGGGCCCGGCCGACGCTGCGGTAGCCGTCCATCAGGCGCTGCGCCACCAGCGCCACATGCGGCACGCTTTGCTGCTCGACGCGGCGCCACGACAGCAGCGCTTCTTCGATATTGCCTTCGGCCGCATGGGCGTCGCCGATCAGCATGGTTGCGCGCACGCTCTTGCGGTCGGTGCTCAAGGCCTTTTCGAGCAGCGCCATGGCGGCGGCCGAATGGACATGAACCAGCTCGTCCTGCGCCAGTTCGCAATAAAATTGCGCGATTTCGCGCTGGCGGCCGCCGGCGCCGGCTTCCTGCAAGGCCAGGGCGGCATCGATGGCGCGCACCCATTCTTTTTCGCGCTGAAAAATCTCGAGCAGGGCGCGCCGCGCCTGCACGCTGAACTGGGTGTCGACCAGGCGATCGAAGGTTTCTTCGGCGCGGTCGAGCAAGCCTGCCTTCAGGTAATCCTGGCCCAGTTCGTAGAGCGCGTGGACTTGCTGCTCTTGCGGCAAATCGGGGCGCGACAACAGGTTTTGGTGGACCCGGATCGCGCGTTCGGTCTCGCCGCGGCGCCGGAACAGATTGCCCAGGGCAAAATGCATGTCGGCCGTTTCGGGATCGAGGCGGACGATTTCGATGAAAGCGTCGATGGCCTTGTCGGGCTGCTCATTGAGCAGGAAATTCAAGCCCTTGAAATAGCCGCGCGGCAGGCTGCGCGATTCGGACAGCAATTGGCGGATATCGACCCGCGCGGCGATCCAGCCCAGGCCAAAAAAAACCGGGATGCCGAGTAAAAACCAGAGTTCAAATTCCATGCGTTCTTTATATGAGGATTAAATCAGTTCGCGCAGCACGCTATTGATGGCGTCCGGTTGCGGCGGCGCATTGCGCACGGCCTCGGCCGCTGCCCTTTCGTTTTGCACGATTTGCAAGGTCTTATGCAGTTTATTGAGCTCGCGGCGCTGGCGCAGCGCCATCGGCGTCATCGCCAGCACGCCCAGCAAAGCCCCGCTCCCCAGAAAACCGAGCAGCAACAAGACCAGCGGGCCGCTGAATTCATAGCCCCAAAACAGATGCAAAACCACGCCTTGCGTGTTTTTCAGCGCAAAGCCGAAAAACAGCACGAATAATACGATGCCGATAAGCCGGGTAATGAATTTCATACAGGTCTTCCTGTGACGCGATGACAACCGAAATTGTACGCGAAAAAAAACGGTATCCTGAGGGATACCGTTTTTCTTTTACTAAATTACTTCAAAGCCCGATAACAAACACAAGCCAACGAATAAACTCAGTCGTCGATCATGGCCGTTCCGACCATCGCATCGACGCGTTCCCGCAATTGCTTGCCGGGCTTGAAGTGCGGCACCCGTTTTTCGGGCACCATCACCTTGTCGCCCGATTTCGGGTTGCGACCGATCCGCGGCGGGCGGCTATTGAGCGCAAAACTGCCAAAACCGCGAATTTCGATGCGCTGACCGCTGGCCAGGGCCGTGGTCATGGCATCGAGAATGGTCTTGACGGCGTAATCCGCGTCTTTCGCCACCAGCTGAGAATAACGCTCAGCGAGGCGGCTGATCAACTCCGACTTGGTCATTAAATGAGCTCGTCAGACTTAGTTTTTATTGTCGAATTTTGCTTTCAACAATGCGCCCAGGCTGGTTGTGCCCGAGATTGCATTGCTATCGCTGGCAGCAGCCATTTTTTGCATGGCTTCTTGCGTTTCGACATTGTCTTTCGCCTTGATCGACAATTGGATGCCACGTGCCTTGCGATCGATGTTCAATACCATCGCTTCGATCGTGTCGCCAACCTTCAGGTGGGTACCGGCATCTTCGACGCGGTCGCGCGAGATTTCGGAAGCACGCAGATAGCCTTCGACTTCTTCGGACAACTGGATCACGGCGCCCTTAGGCTCGACCGACTTGACGGTACCGGTTACCAGCGCGCCCTTGTCGTTCATGGCAGCGAAGTTGTTGAACGGATCGCCTTCGAGTTGCTTGACGCCCAGCGAAACGCGTTCGCGCTCGACGTCGATGGCCAGCACGATGGCTTCCAGTTCGTCACCCTTCTTGAAGCGACGCACTGCTTCTTCGCCGGTTTCTGTCCAGGACAGATCGGACAGATGCACCAGGCCGTCGATATTGCCGGCCAGACCGATGAAGACGCCGAAGTCGGTGATCGATTTGATCGCGCCGCGGACTTTATCGCCCTTCTTGTGGGTAACGCCAAAGTCATCCCAAGGGTTGGCCTTGCATTGCTTCATACCCAGCGAAATACGACGACGTTCTTCGTCGATTTCCAGAACCATGACTTCGACTTCGTCGCCCAGTTGGACAACCTTGTTCGGTGCCACGTTCTTGTTGGTCCAATCCATTTCGGAAACGTGAACCAGACCTTCGATACCTTGTTCGACTTCAACAAATGCACCGTAGTCGGTCAGGTTCGTTACTTTACCGAACAGACGTGTGCTTTGTGGGTAACGACGCGACAGACCGGTCCATGGATCGTCGCCCAATTGCTTGACGCCCAGCGAAACGCGGTTCTTTTCTTGATCGTACTTCAAGACCTTGGCAGTGATTTCCTGGCCAACCGTCAACACCTCGGACGGATGACGGACACGGCGCCATGCCAGATCGGTGATGTGCAACAAGCCATCGATGCCGCCCAGATCAACGAACGCACCGTAGTCGGTGATGTTCTTGACGATACCGGTAACCACGGTACCTTCTTTCAGGGTTTCCATCAGTTTTTGACGCTCTTCGCCCATCGATGCTTCGATGACGGCGCGGCGCGACAGAACCACGTTGTTACGCTTACGGTCGAGCTTGATGACCTTGAATTCGAGGGTCTTGCCTTCGAACGGTGTGGTGTCCTTGACTGGACGGGTGTCGACCAGCGAACCAGGCAGGAAGGCGCGGATGCCGTTGGTCAGAACGGTCAGGCCGCCCTTGACTTTACCGTTGACGGTACCGACGACGATTTCGCCCGATTCCATCGCTTTTTCCAGGGCCAGCCACGATGCCAGGCGTTTAGCCTTGTCGCGCGACAGGATGGTATCGCCAAAACCGTTTTCCAACGATTCGATCGCCACGGAAACGAAATCGCCAACTGCAACTTCCAGTTCGCCGTGGTCGTTCTTGAATTCTTCGATTGGTATGAATGCTTCGGACTTCAGACCGGCGTTGACGATCACAAAATTGTGATCCAGACGCACGACTTCAGCGGAAATGACTTCACCGGAGCGCATATCTTGACGCGACAACGATTCCTCAAAGAGGGCGGCGAAACTTTCCATACCGGTAGATGGGGAGGTAGCTACAGTAGACATAGGATGTACACGAGTTA